>NZ_LATC01000023.1:0-55935 GCF_001414075.1 Mycobacterium sp. UM_11
AGATGTGTATAAGAGACAGGGACAAGGGTGCGCGATCACCACCCGGTTGGTGGTGCCGCGGGCGCGCTACGACGAAGCCGTCTCCATCGCGGCCGCAACCATGGGCGGCATCAAGGCCGGTGACCCCACCGATCCCGGAACCATCTGCGGCCCAGTGATTTCGGCGCGCCAGCGCGATCGGATCCAAGGCTATCTCGACTCCGCCATCGCCGAGGGCGGGACGTTCGCGTGTGGGGGCGGGCGCCCGGCCGATCGTGAGGTCGGTTTCTTCATCGAGCCCACCGTGATCGCGGGGCTGGGCAACGACGCACGGTGCGCGCGCGAGGAGATCTTCGGGCCGGTCCTGACGGTGATTCCGCATGACGGCGACGACGACGCGGTGCGCATCGCCAACGATTCACCATACGGATTGTCGGGCACCGTGTTCGGCGCCGACCCGGACAGGGCGGCCAGGGTGGCCGCGCGGGTCCGCGCGGGCACGATCAATGTCAATGGCGGCGTGTGGTATTCGGCCGACGCACCGTTCGGCGGCTACAAGCAGTCTGGAAACGGCCGAGAGATGGGTCTGGCCGGCTTCGAGGAGTACCTGGAAACCAAGACAATTGCCACAGCGGTGAACTAAAGGAGCTCGAGAGCATGCGGTTCGAAAACAAGGTCGCCATCGTCACCGGCTCGGGCGGCGGTATCGGCCAAGCCTACGCCGAGGCGCTGGCCCGCGAGGGCGCGGCGGTGGTGGTAGCCGATATCAATGCGGAGGCGGCCGAAGGGGTGGCCAAGCAGATCTCCGCCGACGGCGGCTCGGCCATCAGCATCCCGGTCGACGTGTCCGACCCGGCCTCTGCCAAGGCGATGGCCGATCGCACGCTGGCCGAGTTCGGCGGCATCGACTACCTCGTCAACAACGCGGCGATCTTCGGGGGTATGAAGCTGGACTTTCTGCTCACCATCGACCCCGAGTACTACCAGAAGTTCATGAGCGTCAATCTCGATGGGGCGCTGTGGTGCACCCGCGCCGTCTACAAGAAGATGGCCAAGCGCGGGGGCGGGGCGATCGTGAACCAGTCGTCCACCGCGGCGTGGTTGTACTCGAACTACTACGGCCTGGCCAAGGCGGGCGTGAACGGTCTGACCCAACAGCTTTCGCGCGAGCTGGGTGGCCAGAACATCCGGATCAACGCGATCGCGCCAGGGCCCATCGACACCGAAGCCAATCGGACCACCACCCCACAGGAGATGGTCGCCGACATCGTCAAGGGTCTTCCCCTGTCGCGCATGGGAACCCCCGAGGACTTGGTCGGCATGTGCCTGTTCCTGCTTTCCGACGAGGCTTCGTGGATCACCGGGCAGATCTTCAACGTTGACGGCGGGCAGATAATCCGGTCATGACGAACAACTTGAAGCTGGGCTACATCGGGCTGGGCAACATGGGCGCCCCGATGGCCACCAAGATGACCGAGTGGCCCGGTGGGGTGACGGTGTACGACATCCGCACCGAGGCGATGACCCCGCTGGCCGAAAAGGGCGCCCGGCTGGCCGATTCCCTGGCCGACGTCGCCGCCGCGGACATCATCCACATCACCGTCCTGGACGATTCCCAGGTGCGCGAGGTCGTCGGTGGGCTGGCCACGCATGCCCGCCCCGACACGGTCATCGCGATCCACTCGACCATCAGCGACACCACCGCCGTCGAGCTGGCCCGCGAGTTCAACGCACAGGGCATACACATCGTCGACGCACCGGTCAGCGGCGGTGCGGCCGCAGCCGCGAAGGGCGAGCTGGCCACCATGGTGGGGGCCGAGTGCGAGGTCTACGAACGAATCAAGCCGGCGTTCAAGCACTGGGCGGCGATGGTCGTCCACGCCGGCGAACCGGGTGCGGGCACGCGAATGAAGTTGGCGCGCAATATGTTAACGTTCACCTCGTACATGGCGGCCTGCGAGGCCATGAAGCTGGCCGAGGCCGCCGGCCTGGACCTGCAGGCGCTGGGCCGGGTGGTGCGGCACACCGACGCACTCACCGGTGGTCCGGGCGCAATCATGGTGCGGGATGACATGAAAGACATTGAACCGGAGAACTTCCTTTACCAGCCGTTCGTGCACACTCGTGGCCTGGGGGAGAAGGATCTGAGCCTGGCGCTGTCGTTGGGCCAGTCGGTGCAGGTCGATTTGCCGCTGGCGCAGTTGGCATATGACGGTCTGGCCGCCGGCCTCGGCGTACCACACACCAAGAAAGAGGCATGATGGACGAGCTTCGCCGCAAGGGCCTCGAGAAGATGAACGAGGTTTACGGCTGGGAGATGCCCAACGTCGAGGGCGACCCGTACTTCGACCTGACCGTCGACCACCTGTTCGGAAGCATCTGGACCCGCCCGGGATTGTCGATGCGCGACAAGCGGATCATGACGCTCACGGCGGTGACCGCCGTCGGTAACCGCGACCTGGCCGAGATCCAGATCAACGCGGCGCTGCTCAACGGGGAACTCTCCGAGACCGAGCTCAAGGAGATGGCCGTCTTCCTCACCCACTACCTCGGGTTCCCCCTGGGTTCCGCGCTCAACGGCGCCGTCGACGCCGTGGTGGCCAAGCGCAAGAAGGCCGCGGCCAAGGGCGCCGGTGAGGACAAGAAGGCCAACGTCAACGACGCAGTGAAGATGCACAGGGGCAACGCTCGCGACTAAGTGTGGCGCGAGGCCTCTTGGGCGAGTTGCACTCTCGAGCTGAGGCCCAGCTTGGAGTAGACGTGGCCGAGGTGGGCTTGCACGGTGCGCGCGGAGACGAATAACCGCGCGGCAATGTCCTTGTTCGGCAGTCCCTCGCTGACGAGCCGCACCACGTTGATCTCCGCGGGTGTCAATGAATCCCAGCCGGTTGACGGCCGTTTGCGTTCGCCGCGGCCGCGTGTCGCATAGGCGATCGTTTCATCGATGGACCACCCTTCGCCCTCGGTCCACGCTTCCTCGAATGCGTTGTCGCCCATAGCCGCACGCAGCTCAGCCACCGACGCGTCATGCGACGCGTCGTAAACTTTGAAGCGCACATAGCCGCGGCGCCGGCGATCTGCCTGCGCCGCTCCGAAAACGCGAGCAGCTTCTTGGTGGTTCCCAGCGCCGGCGGCAAGGGTCGCGAGGCACTCGAGCACCTCAGGAAGTAGCCATCGACCGTTGCCACTGACCGAGCCCGTGAGGGCCTCATTGGCGTCGCGCTCGGCCAGGTCTCGATCGCGCTGCGCGATCGCGACGCGCGCACGTGTCGCCCGCGCTTGGACAAGATGCAGGCCCGTGGCTACGGCGACGACTTCGTCGGCGAAGCGCCGTGCCGCTTCCAGATCGCCCTGCGCGAGGGCAAGTTCCGCGATTGGGACGACGTTGACAACGGCCAGTCGAGGCTGGATGTCCATCAGTTGCCGCGCTCTCTCAACGGCACCGGCCGCCGCCTCTAGATCACCCGCGGCCAGGTTCGCGACGGCCAAGGCGGCGTACGCAAAGCCTTGGTTGAAGGCGCCGAGGTCGGCGGCCACCTCAACGCCGGCGCTCGCGGCGTTTTGGGCCGCGCTCGTGTCACCCGACCAGGCGAGCAGGTGTCCCAAACTGATCAGGCTGCACATCCTCCACATCTGGTCGTTCGCAGCCTCCGATTCGGCAGCCAGGGAACGGAACTCAGCGATGGCTCCGGCAAGATCGCCCTCCCACTGCCGCGCCAAGGCAACGCACCAGCGGCACCCACGTGAGCCGTACCCGTCGCCGATGGCGTCGGCGACATGACGGCCTTCTTCGCCTGCCGCGCGCGCCGCGATCGCGTCACCCTTTCCGGTCACCGCCGCAAATGCCTGGTAAGCCAGGATCTGGCTGAGGCTCCAGTCGTCGCCCAATGCGCGGGCGAGGCCGAGCGCCTCGTCAAAGTATGGGCCAGCGGCCTCGGGGTCGTAGGCAGCGATGAGCCCGCAACCGGCTAGCGCCCGGACAAGCAAGGCCGGGTCGCCGACCTCGCGCGCGATCGCGAGAGCCTCCAACGCCTCGACGTTGTCGTACATACTCTGGGCGGCACCGAGTGTGGCTTTGTCGGCGAGCGCTCGGGCGCGAACTGCGGGTGGCAAATCGATATGGTGCAAAGTCGCGTCGCCGAGGGCAGCGTCGAACCACGCCATCCCCTCCTGGACGCGGCCCCGGGTGACCCACAGCGGGTGCAATGCCGACGCGAGCTGCAATGCCGTTGCGACTTCGGCATTTTCTCGACACCACGCGAACGCAGACCGCAGGTTGTCGATCTCGGTTTCGGCAAGCTCGACGCGCCGCTGATGGCCCGAGCGGCCGGGAGTGTCCAGTAGGGTCGCCGTCTTGGTGTAGTGATCGCGGTGGCGGGTGCGAACCGCGTCGGCCTCGCCAGATTCGCTGAGCTTTTCCAGAGCGTATTGGCGGACCGTCTCCAGCATTCGGTAGCGCGTCCCGAAGTCGCTGTCGTCGGCCACGACGAGCGACTTGTCGATGAGCAACGTCAGCTGATCGAGGGTCTGGTAGCGCTCGATGTCGCTGTCTCCGCACACGGCCTGCGCCGCATCAAGGTCGAATCCGCCCATGAAAACCGCCGCCCGGCGGAACAGGACACGTTCGGGCTCGGTCAATAGCGCATGCGACCAATCGACCGAAGCGCGGAGGGTCTGCTGTCGGCGCACGGCCGTTCGCGCTCCGCCGGTCAGCAGCCGGAATCGGTTGTGCAGGCTGTCGAGAATCTGCACTAACGACAGCGCCCTGACCCGTGCCGCTGCAAGCTCTATCGCCAGCGGTATGCCGTCCAGGCGCCGGCAGATCTCGGACACCGTTTCCGAGTTCTCCTCGTTCACAACAAAATCAGCCCGCACCCGGCGCGCGCGGTCGGTGAACAACGCAATCGCCTCACCGGCCAGCGACAGGGAGGGCACCGCCCACGCGACTTCGCCCGCCACTCGGATCGGCTCACGGCTGGTGGCGAGGATTGTCACCGCCGGGCAAGTCGCCAGCAGTGCAACGGTTAGCGAGGCACACGCGTCGATCAGGTGCTCGCAGTTGTCCAAGACGATGAGCATGTGCCGACCGGCGATCACCCGGGTGAGCGTGTCCATCGTCGAGCGGCCGGCCTGGTCGGGCAACCCCAGAGCGCGAGTCGCTGCAACCGGTACGGTGTCGGCGTCGGCGATCGGCGCCAGATCCACGTACCACACTCCGTCGCCGAAATCGCTCTCCATCTCGTCCGCGACCTGCACTGCCAAACGTGTTTTGCCGACCCCACCCGCCCCGGTCAGTGTCACCAGCCGGTTCTCGGCGACGATCTGCCGCACGGTCTTCATTTCGGCGCCGCGGCCGACGAAGCTGGTAAGTTGAGGCGGAAGATGTTGTTTTCCAGTCGTTTTCGATGCGCGCAGGGGTGGAAAGTCGTTGCGGAGGTCGGCGTGACACAGCTGCGTTACCCGCTCGGGCCGCGGCAGGTCCCGCAACGGGTGGGTGCCCATATCAAGCAGCCATGTTTCGGCAGGGAGCGCGTCGGCGATCAGATCACTTGTCGTAGCTGACAGGACCGTCTGGCCCCCGTGAGCCAGATCGCGCAGTCGCGCGGTCCGGTTGATGGTCGGCCCGACATAGTTTGCTTCGTCCCGCAGTTGCACTTCGCCGGTATGAAGCCCGATCCGAAGGCTGATCGGCGCAAGCGGCGTGAGCTGGAGCCGCAGCGCAAACGCGACCGCGTCGCTGGCACGGGCGAAGGCGACGACGAAGCTGTCACCCTCGCCTTGCTCCACCGGGCGAACCCCCCTGTACTCGGCCACCAGGTCCGACACTGCGCGGTCCAAGCGCGCGACGGCGGCGCTCATTTCGTCGGGCTGGGTCTGCCAGAGCCGCGTCGAACCCTCGACGTCTGCGAGCAGCAACGTCACCGTTCCAGTCGGGAGCTCGCTCAGGCCCAAGTCGCTCCAGTTCGATAGCGGCGTTTCGGTGCGCCGGTCGGTCTCAGTCATGTTAGCCAGCATGCGTCGTCTACACGGCCCAATCATCAGCCGAACCGCCTAGATGCCCGCCCGCATGCACTCGGCGGGTCTAGGCCAATTGGCCGATGCGTTAGGCCGCCGGGAGGCCCCATAGTGACCTGGTCGGAGTCAAAGGAGATAGGGATGACCACAACCACCTCAATCGATGCCCACTTCACGACGGGGGTTCTGCACGGCCACTACGACAGTCGCTTCGAGGATCTGGTCGCGGCCCTCGCCGACGAGGTCACGACCGGCGGCGAGCTCGGTGCCGCGATCGCCATCGACGTCGGCGGCGAGCTCGTCGTCGACATCTGGGGCGGGCACGCCGACAGGGCGAGAACCCGCGAATGGTCGCAAGACACCATCGTCAACGTCTTCTCCAGCACCAAGAACGTGACCGCCCTGGCGGCATTGATGCTCGTCGACCGCGGCCTGCTGGACCCGTTCGCTCCCGTCGCCAGGTACTGGCCCGAGTTCGCCGCCAACGGCAAGCAAGACATCGAGGTCCGCCACATCCTGAGCCACACCTCCGGGGTGTCGGGCTGGGAACCGCCCTTCACCCTCGAGGATGTCTACGACTGGGAGAAGTCGACTTCACGGCTAGCCGGCCAGGCGCCTTGGTGGCCGCCCGGCACCGCATCCGGCTACCACGCCGTGACCATCGGCCACCTGGTCGGCGAGCTCGTCCGCCGGGTCGCCGGGATGAGCCTGAAACAGTTTGTGCGACAAGAGATCGTCCAGCCGCTCGGTGCCGACCTGCAGATCGGCGCGCGGCCCGAAGACGACGGCCGGATCGCCGAGCTGGTCCCGCCGCCTCCGTTGGACGTGCCGCTCGATGCGGTTCCCCATGACCATCCGATGTACAAGACGTTCGCGGCGATCCCGCCCACATCGGAGACAGCGCTGGCCGCCGAGACGACTGCGTGGCGCCGGGCGGAGATCGGATCGGCCAACGGACACGCCAACGCGCGCTCGCTGGTGCGCACCCTGTCCCCGATCTCGTTGGGCGGCAAAGTGAATGGCACGCGGCTCCTCGGGCCAGAGACCATCGACCTGATCTTCGACGAGCAGGCGAACGGCACCGACCTGGTGCTGGGTATGCCCGCGCGATGGGGCATCGGCTTCGCCCTGCCCCACGCCGAGGCGGTGCCCGACATCCCCGACGAAAGAATCTGCTACTGGGGCGGTTGGGGCGGTTCCATGGTGGTCATGAACCCCGACCGCCACGCCACGTTCGCCTATGTGATGAACAAGATGGGGCAAGTCACGTCGGGGGGAACCGAACGAACGCGCAAATACACCCGGCTGATCTATCGGGGACTCGGCTGACAAAGAATCAGTAGGGCCGCACGCCCTCGGGCATCACGTATTCGGAGATCGGGCTCGACACGCCGTTGACCGACGTCCCGCCGTTGAGAATGCCCGGCGCCATCTCCAGCATGTTGTTCGGAAACCCGAACTTCGGCTTGGTCAGCTGATCGAGCCGGGTTAGTTCGTCGGCGCTCAGGCTCACGTCGGCGGCGCGGACGTTGTCCTGAAGCTGGGAGAGCCTGCGCGCGCCGATGATGACGGAGGAGACGCCGGGCTGCGCGCGCACCCAGGCCAGCGCCACACTGGCGACGGTCGTTTCGTGGGCCTTGGCGATGGTCTCGAGTTCGTCGATCAGCGCGTAGGTCTTGTCGTTCAGGAAGGCGTTGACCATCGCGCCGCGGTCGGCGTCTTGCCCACCCGCGTTGGCCCGGGTGTACTTGCCGCTGAGCACGCCGCCCTTGAGCGGTGACCACGGTGTGATGCCGAGGCCGAATTCGCCCGCCATCGGCACCAGCTCCTGTTCGATGGCGCGTTCCAGCAGCGAATACTCCACCTGCAGGCCGATGAAACTCGACCAGCCGCGAAACCGCGCGATGAGGTTGGCCTGAGCGATCTTCCACGCCGGGGTGTCGGATACGCCGATGTAGCGGACCTTGCCCACGCGGACCAGATCGTCGAGCGCCGCCATCGTCTCGTCGATGGGTGTGTTCGCGTCCCAGATGTGCAGCCAGTACAGGTCGATGTAGTCGGTTTGCAGACGGCGAAGCGAGTTTTCGCAGGCGTTGATCAACGACTTGCGGCCCGAGCCGCCGCCGTTGGGATCTCCCGGATACAAGTTGCCGCTGAACTTGGTCGCGATGACCAAGCGGTCGCGGCGACCGGCGTCGCGCCCGACGTGGTCGCCGATGATCTTCTCGGAGTGGCTCCGGGTGTAGAAATTCGCGGTGTCGATGAAGTTGCCACCAAGATCGGTGTATCGGTCGATGATCTGTTGGGACTCTTCGACGCTGGTGCCCCAACCCAGGTCCTCGCCGAACGTCATCGCGCCCAGGCACAGGGGGCTGACGCGCAGACCGGAGCGTCCGAGTGTCACGTACTGATCCAGAGGCATATGGACCGCTTTCTGGTAAGTTGTTCGACTATGTGTTTGTTCAGTCCTAAACTAGTTCATGTCTGAACAATCTGGCAAGCGGGCGGTCGCGGTCGACGCGGCCAAGATCTGGTCGTTGAACTACCGGGTGTTGCTGTCGGTCATCTCGTGCGCCGAGGCCGACATCTGCGCGCTGGGGCTCGAATCCAAGGAGTTGTTCCTGCTCGCGGAGATCGACGAGCACCCTTACCCGGCCGAACTGGCGGCGACGTTGAGCATGCCCAAGGCGACCGTCACGGTTTACCTCAAACGGCTCGAGGCCGCGGGCTTCGTGCGGCGCGAAATCGACGCCACGGATCTGCGGCGGCATCGGCTCCTGCTCACCCCGGCCGGACGCCAAGCCGCCACGGACGGGTTGGCGCTGCTGTCGAACGAGTTCGACAAGCGCCTCGGGCGTCTCACCGTCGCGCAGCGAAAAGACCTGAAGAATCTGCTCGAAAAGATTGTGTGAGCGCGGTGCCGTAGGCGCGCGGCGTTCGTCCGGGCTAGTCTGACGTGTCGTGCGAGTCCTGGTGATCGGTTCGGGTGCCCGAGAACACGCGCTGCTGCTGGCGCTTCGGAAAGACCCGCAGGTCACGGCGCTATCCATCGCCCCCGGCAACGCGGGCACCGCTCGGGTGGCCGAGCAGCACGACGTCGACATCACCTCGAGCGAGGACGTCGTCGCCCTGGCGCGCGACGTCCGGGCCGACCTGGTGGTCATCGGTCCCGAGGTGCCGCTGGTGCTGGGCGTGGCCGACGCCCTGCGGGCCGCCGGCATCGTCTGCTTCGGGCCGAGCAAGGACGCCGCCCGCATCGAGGGCTCCAAGGCCTTCGCCAAAGAGGTGATGGCCGCCGCCGGCGTGCGCACCGCGACCAGTGAAACCGTTGACAGCCCCGCGCATTTGGACGCCGCGCTGGACCGCTTCGGGCCGCCGGCGGGCGACCCGGCCTGGGTGGTCAAGGACGACCGCCTGGCGGCCGGCAAGGGCGTGGTGGTGACCGCGGATCGCGGTGCCGCCCGCGCACACGCCGCCGGGCTGCTGGAGGCGGGTCATCCGGTGCTGTTGGAGTCGTTTTTGGACGGACCCGAGGTGTCGCTGTTCTGCGTGGTCGACGGCGAGACCGTGGTGCCGTTGCTGCCGGCGCAGGATTTCAAGCGTGTCGGCGACGGCGACACCGGACCCAACACCGGCGGCATGGGCGCCTATGCACCCGTCGCATGGCTTCCCGACGAGGTGTACCGGGACATCGTCGGTAATATCGTCGAACCCGTTGCGGCCGAGATGGTTCGGCGCGGCAGCCCGTTCAGCGGGCTACTGTATGTCGGACTGGCGATCACCGGAAACGGGCCGGCCGTGGTCGAATTCAATTGCCGCTTCGGCGATCCCGAGACCCAGGCGGTGCTGGCGCTGCTGGAATCGCCGCTCGGGCAGCTGCTGTACGCGGCCGGTACCGGCAAGCTGGCCGACTTCGGCGAGCTGCGCTGGCACCAGGGGGCGGCCGTCACGGTGGTGCTGGCGGCGGAGAACTATCCCGGCCGTCCCCGGGTCGGGGACGTGGTCGGCGGCTCCGAAGCCGAGGGGGTGCTGCACGCGGGCACGGCACGGCGTGCTGACGGCGAGGTGGTGTCGTCGGGCGGCCGGGTGCTTTCGGTGGTGGGTACCGGCGGCGACCTCGCCGCGGCGCGGGAGCGGGCATACGAATTGATGCGCTCGATCCGATTGCCGGGCAGCCACTTTCGCGGCGACATCGCGCTTGCGGCCGCGGAGGGCAAGATCAGCGTCTAGCAACCCGCGGCCTGGCCGTCGCGGCGAGGGTCGCTCGCCGCAAGATACCCGCCGTCCAGCCGCCAGGTCGCCTGGCAGCTGCCGAACTGGTTGTAGTCGTCGACGGCGACCAGGTCGTGTCCGCGCAGCCGAAGCTCGTCGAGCGTCGCCTGCGGGAAACCCTTCTCGCAGGCGACCTGCATGCCCTGGACCCACCGGAACCGCGGTCCGTCGCACGCGGCCTGCGGATTCTGTCCGTGATCGGCGATGCGCACCATCACCTGCGTGTGGCCCTGCGGTTGCATCGTTCCGCCCATGACTCCGAAGCTCATCACCGCGGCGCCATCCTTGGTGACGAAACCCGGGATGATGGTGTGGTAGGGCCGTTTGGCCGGCCCGACCCGGTTCGGATGGCCCTCGGCCGCAGCGAAATTCGCGCCGCGGTTCTGCAACGATATGCCGGTGCCCGGCACCACGACGCCGGATCCGAACCCCATGTAGTTCGACTGGATCATCGACACCATCGTCCCCGCGGCGTCGGCCGCGGTCAGATACACGGTCCCCCCGCTCGGGGCGCCCGCGAACGCCGCCTTCGCCCGCGTGCGATCGATCAGCGCCGCGCGCCGCCTCAGGTATTCGTCGTCCAGCAGGCGCTCGGGTCGCACCGGCATGTGTTCGATGTCGGCGACGTAGGCCTGCGCGTCGGCGAACGCCAGCTTTACCGCCTCGATCTGCAGGTGCACGCTGTCGGCGGAATCGATTGGGAGCGCGGCCATGTCGAAATGTTGCAAGATTCCCAGGGCGATCAGGGCCACGATGCCGTGGCCGTTGGGCGGAATCTCGTGCACGGTGTACCCGCGGTAGGTGGTGCTGATGGTCCCCACCCAGTCGGCGCGGTGAGCGGCGAGGTCGTCCGCCCGCATCGCGCCGTCGTTGGCGCTGGCGTGCGCTTCGAGTTGGGCGGCCAGCTCGCCGCGGTAGAACGCCTCGCCGTTGCTCGCCGCGATCTTTTCGAGCGTGGTCGCCTGCTCGGGGAAGCGAAACCGCTCACCGGCTTTCGGCGCCCGGCCGGCGGGCATGAACGCCGGGGCGAATCCCGGCTGCTTCTCGAAGAGCGGCACTTGCGCCGCCCATTGCTGCGCGACGATCGGCGAGACCAGAAAACCGTTGCGGGCGTAGTGGATTGCGGGGTCGAAGAGCCTTTCGAACGGGAGCTTGCCGAACTTGGCGTGCAACTCGGTCCACGCCGACACCGCGCCGGGCACGGTCACCGCGTTCCAGCCGACCGCGGGAACGGCGTTGCCGCCGAAGTATTCCGGCGTCCAGGCCACCGGCGAGCGGCCGGACGCGTTCAGGCCGTGCAGCTGGCGGCCGTCCCACACGATGGCGAAGGCGTCCGAGCCGATGCCGTTGGACACCGGCTCCACCACGGTGAGGGCGATGGCGGTGGCGATGGCCGCGTCCACCGCGCTGCCGCCCTCGGCGAGCATCCGCAGGCCGGCCTGGGCGGCCAGCGGCTGTGACGTGCACACGACGTCTTCCGCCAGGATGGGCTTTCGCGGCCACGCGTACGGGAAATCCCAGTCGAACGGTGCGGTCACCTTCGCGAGCGTAACGCCACACCCGCGGGCCCGAAATCACGCCGCCAACAGCGGCGCCATCCACGTCAGCTCGGCCGGCAGCTGCGAACTCCAGAACTCGCCGTTGTGACCGCCGGGCGAGAAGCCGCCCGCCGGCGGATGGGGCAGTTGCGCGATGAACTGCTTGGTCGCGGCGTAGAACGGATCGCTGTCGCCGCAATCGACGCGAATGGGAATGGAGCCCAGCGCCGGCATCCCGAACACCGAGTTCGCCGCGAAGTCGTCGGGCCCGTCGAACGCCCCGGGTGCCGCCGCGCCCGAGGAGAGCCACAGGGCGGGACTGACCGCGCAGATCGCCGCGGTGCGCGCCGGGCCCAGTCGCCCGCCGAGCAGCAGCGCACCGTAGCCGCCCATCGACCAGCCCAAAAACGCCAGCCGGGAGGTGTCCAGGCCCTGGGTGCTCAACATCGGGATCAGCTCGTCGAGCACCATGGCCCCGCTGTCCTCGCCGGACGCCCTCTTGTGCCAATAGCTGCCGCCGCCGTCGACGGCGACCACCGCGAAGGGCGGCAGCCCCGCGTTGACGGCCTGCGCCAGGCCCTGTTCGACGCCGCCGGCCATCACCGTCGACGCGTCACTGCCCTTGCCGTGCAGCGCGATCACCGGTCGCAGCGGCTTGGTCTGACCGGGTGGCCGGGCGATGGCCCAGTTGGTGTTGATTCCGCCGCGCGCCGCCGAGACGAAGGAGCCCGTCACCATCGTGGGCGCGGGCTGACCCGGGCGAGCCGGCTCGAGGGGCGCCGGTGGCGGTGGTGCCAGCGGCGCCCGGGTGGCGGCCGGCGACGGCATGGCCTGAGACGGCCGCGGCTTGAGCAGGATGTCGAGCGCGTACGCGCCCACCGCACCGGCGCCGAGGCCCATCAGGGCACGGCGGCTCAAGTCGGGCATGCGGGCCATCATGCCACGTTGGTTTGGCGAAGCGTTTGGCGGAAATGGCAATGCAGTACCACTTTGGCTGGCACGATGGCTACTCGTGACGGCAGCAGTCACTCCCAAGGGAGAACGTCGACGGTATGCGCTCGTGAGCGCCGCCGCCGAGCTGCTTGCCGAAGGCGGCTTCGAGGCGGTGCGGCACCGCGCGGTCGCCCGGCGGGCCGGACTGCCGTTGGCGTCTACCACGTATTACTTCTCGTCCCTTGACGATTTGATCGCACGCGCCGTCGAACACATAGCGATGATCGAAGTGGCGCAGTTGCGGTCGCGGGTCACCGCGTTGTCCCGCCGCCGCCGCGGACCCGAGACCATCGCCGAGGTGTTGGTCGACCTGCTCGTTGGGGATGTGTCCAGTCCGGGACTGAGCGACCAACTGATCTCGCGCTACGAGCGACACATCGCGTGCACGCGGTTGCCCGCGTTGCGCGAAACCATGCGTCGCAGCCTGCGACAGCGCGCCGAGGCCGTGGCCGAAGCCATCGAGCGTTCGGGCCGGACGGTGCACATCGAGTTGGTATGCACGCTGATCTGCGCGGTCGACGGCTCGGTGGTGTCCGCCTTGGTCGAGGGGCGCGACCCCCGCGCCGCGGCACTGGGGACGGTGGTCGACCTCATCGACGTGCTTGCGCCCATCGATCAGCGGCCCGTGCGGTCCGCGGGCAGCGATGGCGTCACGATGTATCCCGTGGCGAAGTCGCCGTAAATCGTCACCTCCGCCGGGCAACGCTGCGCGTAGAGCGCCACATAGGCGCAGACGACCGCGTCGACCGGATCCTCGGCGCGGCGCAGCTCGCTTTTGCGCTGAGCTGTGGTTACGCGGTTACGCAATAGAAGCCAATCGTCATGGCCGGACACGTGTAGGGGTACCGCGGCGTGCGCGAGCTTCTCGATGCCGTCCATCAGCAAGAGCAGCTCGGATTTGAGCTGCTCGAGGTCCCGGCCCGGCTTCGCCTTGTACTTCAGTGTTCGCTCCAGCCGGAACAGCACCACCGTCGCCGGATGGGGGTAGACCTCGATGGCGCGCCGCGGGGCCGCCGACCGCGGATCCATGTCGAGCCCCATCGCATGCGCCAGGCGCGCCGCACGCGGGCCGTCGGCGAACTCGCGCTTTGCGGTGTTGGCCGGGTGCGCCCCGGCTTGGAACCTGCGGAAGTCGCGGTTCAGCGCCGCTTCCGCGGGACGCTGGCCGGTCGGGTTGGTCACCACCAGCGGCGCGTCGAAGCCAACCAGGCAACTCCCCTGCACATAGGGCGACAACGCGGCCAGCACGGAAGTGTCGTCGCCGGCGGCACCGACGTGCACGAGGCGGCCGGCGTCGTCGACCACCGCCACACCGGTGGGGTTGCGCCCGGCCCAGGCCAGATCGACGCCCGCGAAGTACATCCCGCACAGGATATGGCGCCGCGATGAGCCACATCGGTTCCATTGGCCCCAATTTCCGGAGGGATTGGTGAAGTGCCCGCCTCACAGCGACAATTCGGCGGCGGGGGTGGCCGAAGGGTGTGGAGGCCGATGGGCCAATGTGACCGCAAGCCGGTCACCGGGGGAGACCGATCGTAAGCTCTATGTCGTGAGCATTCCGAACGTCCTGGCCGCCCGGTACGCCAGCGCGGAGATGGTCGCGATCTGGTCGCCGGAGGCCAAGGTGGTCGCGGAGCGCCGGCTGTGGCTCGCGCTGTTGCGGGCCCAGGCGGAACTCGGGATCGACGTGCCGTCGGAGGCCATCGCCGACTACGAGCGGGTGCTCGAGGACGTCGATCTCGCCTCGATCGCCGGGCGCGAACGGGTGCTGCGCCACGACGTCAAGGCCCGCATCGAAGAGTTCAACGCCCTGGCCGGTCACGAGCACGTGCACAAGGGGATGACCAGCCGCGACCTCACCGAGAACGTGGAGCAGCTGCAGATCCGGCGGTCCATGGAATTGGTGTTCTCCCATGGCATTGCGGTGGTGGCGCGGCTCGCCGAGCGCGCGGTCGCCTACCGCGACCTGGTGATGGCCGGACGTAGCCACAACGTCGCCGCGCAGGCCACCACGTTGGGCAAGCGGTTCGCGTCGGCCGCGCAAGAGACGCTTGTCGCTCTCACCCGGCTGCGCGAGTTGATCGACCGCTACCCGCTGCGCGGCATCAAGGGCCCGATGGGCACCGCGCAGGACATGCTGGACCTGCTGGACGGCGACACGGCCAAACTGGCCGAACTCGAGCGGCGGGTCGCCCAATTCCTCGGTTTCGCAACGGTTTTGACCAGCGTCGGGCAGGTCTATCCGCGTTCGCTGGACCACGACGTGCTTTCCGCCCTGGTGCAGCTCGGCGCCGGGCCGTCGTCGATGGCCCACACCATCCGGCTGATGGCCGGGCATGAACTCGTCACCGAGGGGTTCGCGGAGGGCCAGGTCGGGTCGTCGGCGATGCCGCACAAGATGAACACGCGCAGCTGCGAGCGGGTCAACGGGCTTCAGGTGGTGCTGCGCGGCTACGCCTCGATGGCCGCCGAGCTGGCCGGCGCCCAGTGGAACGAGGGCGACGTGTTCTGCTCGGTGGTGCGCCGAGTCGCCTTGCCGGACAGCTTCTTTGCCATCGACGGTCAGATCGAGACGTTCCTGACCGTGCTCGACGAATTCGGCGCCTACCCCGCGGTGATCACCCGCGAGTTGGACCGCTACCTGCCGTTTTTGGCCACCACCAAGGTGCTCATGGCCGCGGTGCGGGCGGGCGTCGGGCGCGAGGCGGCGCACCATGTGATCCGCGAACACGCGGTCGCGACCGCCCTGGCCATGCGGGAACGCGGCGCGGAACCCGATCTCTTGGACCGGTTGGCCGCCGATGAGCGGCTGCCGCTGGACCGGGCCACCCTGGATGCCGCGCTGGCCGACAAGAAGGCGTTCATCGGCGCCGCCGGTGACCAGGTGGGCGAGGTGGCCGCGATGGTCGACGCGCTGGTGAGCCGCTACCCGGACGCCGCCAAGTACGCCCCGGGTGCGATCCTGTGACCCTCGCCGGCGCGCTCGCGGGGATCGACTTCACCGATCTCGACAACTTCGCCAACGGCTTTCCGCACGACCTGTTCGCCATCCACCGCCGCGAGGCGCCCGTGTACTGGCACGAGCCCACCGACAACACGCCGGACGGCGAGGGCTTCTGGTCCGTCGCCACCTACGCGGAAACGCTTGAGGTACTGAAGGATCCGGCGACGTATTCCTCGGTCACCGGCGGGGCCCGGCCGTACGGTGGCACGCTGCTGCAGGACCTGGCCATCGCGGGCCAGGTGCTCAACATGATGGACGACCCGCGTCACTCGCAGATCCGCCGACTGGTCAGCTCCGGGCTGACGCCGCGAATGATCCGGCTGGTGGAAGACGATCTGCGGGCGCGGGCGCGTCGACTGCTGGACGCGGTGGTGCCCGGCGAGCCGTTCGACTTCCTGGTCGACATCGCCGCCGAGCTGCCTATGCAGATGATCTGCATCCTGCTGGGAGTGCCTGAGTCCGAACGTCATTGGCTGTTCGAGGCCATCGAGCCCCAGTTCGATTTCGGTGGTTCACGCAAGGCGTCCCTTTCTCAGCTATCCGTCGAAGAGGCCGGGTCGCGGATGTACTCCTACGGCCAGCAGTTGATCGCGGCGAAACGGGCGGAACCGACCGACGACATGCTGTCGGTCGTGGCCAACGCGATGGTCGACGATCCGGATGCGCCATCGCTTTCGGATCTCGAGCTCTACTTGTTCTTCAGCCTGCTGTTCAGCGCCGGCGCGGAGACGACGCGCAACGCGGTCGCCGGGGGGCTGCTGGCGCTGGCCGGCCATCCGGAGCAACTTCGGGCGCTGCGTGCCGATCTCGATTCGCTGCCGACGGCTGTCGAGGAGATCGTGCGGTGGACGTCGCCGTCGCCGTCCAAGCGGCGGACCGCCACGCGCAACGCCACGCTCGGCGGGCAGACCATCGAGGCGGGACAGAAGGTTCAGGTCTGGGAGGGCTCCGCGAATCGTGACGCCGGCGTGTTCGAGCGCGCCGACGAGTTCGACATCAACCGAAAGCCCAATCCGCATCTGGGTTTTGGGCAAGGCGTGCACTACTGCCTGGGCGCCAACCTGGCGCGACTGGAACTGCGTGTGCTCTACGAGGAGTTGTTCTCCCGGTTCGGTGCGGTGCGGGTTGTCCGGCCCGTCGAATGGGCCCGCAGCAATCGGCATACCGGCATTCGGCACCTGGTGGTGGAACTCGTCGAGGGGCGGTGACGATCCGACGCGCCGATGTCGCGCCGACACCGGACGTCTTCGCCGCGGTGATGGCGACCGGGATCTTGTCGATCGCCGCGCGCAACCACCGCTACAGCTGGATCAGCGACGCGCTGGGCGTGCTCGCCACCGTCGGCCTGGTCTTGCTGGTGGCCGTGGTGGCCGTTTTCGTCGGGCGCCGCGGGGTGCGCTGGGATCTGAAGGACCCCGACGTAACCCTTCGGTTGTTCACCTTCGTCGCCGCGTGCGCGGTGATCGACACCCGCTTGTCGTCGAACGTGTGGGTGGTGCGGGTGCTCGGCGCGGTGGGCTTGTGCTCATGGCTGGTGTTGATCGGGCTCAGCGCGCGAAACATGCTGGCGTGTCGGTTCACGGCGCTGCGTGACCAAGCACATGGGGCGTGGGAACTGGCCAGCGTGGGAACGTCCGGGTTGGCCATCGTGATCGCGTGGGCGGCCGCTCACACCGGCCATCGCTGGTGGCTGGCCGTTGCCGTGCTGCTCTGGGTGGGGGCGATCGGCATCTACGCATTGATGACCTGGCTCATGCTCTGGCGGGTCGCCAACGAGCGGCAGGACCGCGACGGGTTCGAGCCCGACAGCTGGATCCTGATGGGCGGCATGGCGATTGCGACCCTGGCCGGTGACAACATCGGATCGCTGGCCCCCGCGTGGCTTGCCGGGCCGGTGCGGGCCGCCACGATCATCACGTGGGTGGTGGCCACCCTGTGGATACCGCCGCTGATCTACTTCGGCCTGCACCGGATCAGCCGGCGCCCCAGCATGCTGCATTTCGCCGGCGTCTGGTGGGCGTTCGTGTTCCCGTTGGGCATGTATTCCGCCGCCAGCTACGCGATGGCCGTCGAAATCGGTCAGCGGTCGTTGCTCACGGTCTCGCTGGTTTTCTTCTGGGATGCGTTGGCGGCGTGGCTGGTTGTCGCCGCCGCCGGGCTGCTGCTGCTCGGGCGCGCGGCCTTACCGTCCGCCGACCGAGATGCCGGCCGCCCGTAGCTCGAGCGCGGCTAGCGCCCGGATGGTGACCGGATCTTCGCGCCGCCACCCACCGACCGGGTCCGCGCCGACCGCGGCGAGTTGTCCCGGCGGCCGGTTCGTCAACGCCCGCAGGGCAAGCAGCTGCTCGCCGGCCGGGGTGGCGGCCAGCGCGGTAACCGTCAACTTGCGCCGAAAGAACCGCAGCCGCAGCAGAAGCCACGGCACGTCCGCCACGAGGATCGGGACGGCGGCGATGGCCATCGCCAGCAGGATCGCCAGCCAGCTCGCGGTCGAGTCCAGGTCATGGCCCGCGCCCGCCAGGTCGAGCGCGGCCTGGCTGGCGGAGTTGAGCGGCTTGCTGACGGCGTCGCCCACCACGGGAATGTGCTGGGCGCCGTGCCCGGCGGAGGCCAGATTGCCGGCGATGCCGTGCGCGCCGCTCTCCACCTGACGACCCGCCTCGGCGATCGTCGAGACGGCGTCGTAGACGGCCAGGCCGACGAGCAGCCAGAGCGCCGTCCATGCGGTGATGGCGAAGTCGCTGAGCAGCTGGGCCATCAGCCGGCCCGGCCGGGTGGAGTAGGGCAAGAACCGCGGTGTCATGTTTTCGATCCCAGCACAGCTCCCGACACAAGTCCCGCTTCCAGGTGACCGATAGGCTGGCCCGATGCGCCCTGCACTGTCCGATTACCAGCACCTGGCCAGCGGCAAGGTCCGCGAGATTTATCGCGTCGACGACGATCACCTGCTGCTGGTGGCGACCGACCGGATATCGGCGTACGACTACGTCCTGGATAGCACGATCCCGGACAAGGGCCGCATCCTGACCGCGATGAGCGTCTTCTTCTTCGGTCTGGTCGACGCCCCCAATCACTTGGCCGGGCCGCCGGACGACCCGCGCATCCCGGAGGAGGTGCTGGGGCGCGGCCTGGTGGTGCGGCGGCTGGACATGCTGCCCGTCGAGTGCGTGGCGCGCGGTTACCTGACCGGGTCGGGGTTGCTCGACTATCAGGCGACGGGCAAGGTCTGCGGCATCACGCTGCCGCCCGGCCTGGTGGAGGCCAGCAAGTTCTCCGAACCGTTGTTCACGCCGGCAACCAAAGCCGCGCTGGGCGACCACGACGAGAACATCTCGTTCGACAGGGTGATCGAGTTGGTGGGCGGGGTGCGCGCCAACCAGCTGCGCGACCGCACGCTGCAGATCTACGTGCAGGCCGCCGATCACGCCCTGACGAAGGGAATCATCATCGCCGACACCAAGTTTGAGTTCGGCACCGACGCGCGCGGCAACCTGTTGCTGGCCGACGAGATCTTCACCCCGGACTCCTCGCGATACTGGCCCGCCGAGGACTACCGGGTCGGGGTGGTTCAGAAGAGTTTCGACAAGCAGTTCGTTCGCAACTGGCTCACCAGCCCCGAGTCCGGCTGGGACCGCCACGGCTCGCAACCACCACCGCCGCTACCCGAAAACATCATCGACGCCACCCGGGACCGCTATATCGATGCCTACGAACGCATTTCGGGTCTGCGCTTCGGCGACTGGATCGGCGCATGACGCAAACACCCGTACCGCCGGTCGCCAAGCGGCAGGAGACCCGCCGCGAGCACCATGGGGACGTCTTCATCGACCCCTATGAATGGTTGCGCGACAAGTCCAGCCCCGACGTCATCGCCTACCTCGAGGCGGAGAACGACTATGTCGACCAGATGACGGCTGATCTGGAACCGCTGCGCCAGAAGATCTTTGATGAGATCAAGGCGCGTACCAAGGAGACCGATCTTTCGGTTCCGACGCGGCAGGGCGACTGGTGGTACTACGCCCGCACGTTCGAGGGGAAGCAGTACCGGGTTCAGTGCCGTTGCCCGGTAAGCAATCCCGATGACTGGGATCCGCCGGTTCTGGAAGAGGACACCGAAATTCCCGGCGAGCAGATCCTGCTGGACTCCAACGCCGAGGCGCACGGCCACGAATTCTTCGCGCTCGGTGCCGCCACCGTGAGCCTGGACGGGAATCTGTTGGCGTATTCCGTCGACACCGTCGGCGACGAACGCTACACGCTGCGCTTCAAGGACTTGCGCACCGGGGAGGTCTATCCGGACGAGATCGCCGACATCGGGGCGGGTGCGACCTGGGCGGCCGACAATCGGACCGTCTACTACCTGACCCTGGATGCGGCCCACCGACCGGACAAGGTCTGGCGCTACCGCGTGGGTTCGGGTGAACCATCGGAGCTGGTGTATCACGAGGCGGACGAACGGTTTTGGCTCGGCGTGGGGCTGACTCGCAGCGAGGCCTACGTGTTCATCGCGTCGGGTTCCTCCATCACCTCGGAATTCCGGTACGCCGAAGCCGCGGATCCGCATGCGGCGTTCACCGTCGTGCTACCCCGGCGCGAGGGCATCGAGTACGCGGTCGAGCACGCTGTGGTCGGCGGCCAGGACCGGTTCTTGATCCTGCACAACGAGGACGCGGTGAACTTCACGTTGACCGAGGCGCCCGTCAGCGACCCCACCCGGCAGCGCACGCTCATCGGTCACTGCGACGACGTCCGGCTCGACGGCGTCGACGCCTTCGCCGGCCATCTGGTGGTCAGCTACCGGCGCGAGGCGTTGCCGCGGCTCCAGGTGTGGGACATCGACTCCGACGGCGAATACTCGGAGCCCGAGGAGATTACCTTCGACTCCGAGCTGATGTCGGCCGGCCTCGCCGGCAACCCGAACTGGGATGCGCCCAAGCTGCGGATCAGGGCGGGTTCGCTGGTTGTCCCGGCCCGGGTATACGACATCGACTTTGCCACCGGCGAACGCACGTTGCTGCGCGAGCAACCCGTGCTCGGCGGTTACAGCACCGCCGATTACGTGGAGCGGCGCGATTGGGCGACCGCGGACGACGGCACCCGAGTCCCGGTTTCCATCGTGTACCGCGCCGGCATCGAATTCCCGGCTCCTGCACTGCTTTACGGGTATGGAGCCTACGAAATCTGCACCGATCCGAGCTTCTCCATTGCGCGGCTGTCGCTGCTGGACCGGGGCATGGTGTTCGCCATCGCCCACGTCCGCGGCGGCGGTGAGATGGGGCGGCCGTGGTACGAGCACGGCAAGCTGTTGGAGAAGAAGAACACCTTCACCGACTTCGTGGCGGTGGCAAGGCATTTGGTGGACACCGGAGTCACCCGGCCGCATCAGCTGGTCGCGCTGGGTGGTAGCGCGGGGGGCTTGCTGATGGGGGCGGTCGCCAACCTGGCACCGGACCTCTTCGCGGGAATCCTCGCCCAGGTCCCGTTCGTCGATCCGCTGACCACCATCCTGGATCCTTCTTTGCCGCTGACCGTCACCGAATGGGACGAATGGGGAAACCCATTGCAGGACAAGGACGTCTATGCCTACATGAAGTCATATTCGCCCTACGAGAACGTCGAGGCCAAGCGGTATCCGGCCATCCTGGCGATGACCTCCCTGAACGACACCAGGGTCTACTACGTGGAGCCCGCGAAGTGGGTGGCGGCCCTGCGGCATGCCAACGCCGACGGCAGTCCGATCCTGCTGAAGACCCAGATGAACGCCGGGCACGGGGGAGTCAGCGGACGCTACAAGGCGTGGCAGGAGACCGCGTTCCAATACGCCTGGTTGCTAGCTGCCGCCGACGGCCACCACGGTGGCGGCGGCCAGGAAGACGATCTCGGCGGCGATCCGCAGGGGTAGCCGCGTCGTCATCGACTTGGGTGGGTCGGGCATTCCGGCCGCGTAGAGGTTGGCCGGAAACATGGCCAGCATCAACGCCAGCAGGCAGAGCGCGGCGGCGACGCGGGTGGCCGGCAACAACAGGCCCACGGCGCCGAGCAGCTCCAGCACTCCGGTGACGGTGACCAACAGGCCCGGCGCCGGCAAGCGGGGCGGCACGATGGCCACCAGGTCCGCCCGCATCGGTGGGGCGAAGTGCGCGATCCCGGTCAACACGAACATCGCGGCCAGGCCGACGGCTATCGCAGCGGTCCAGCTGTTGACATACGAAAGGCCGGCCCAGCCGATAAGGCGAGCGACGAGGCTGGCGGCTAACAGCACGATCAAGGGTGCCATCACACCCTCCTAATCTAGGCAGTGACAAGTTGTGGCTCCGTCAACGTATCGCGCCTATCTAGCCACTGTCAAGATTGGCCGGTATGCTGGTGACATGCCACGTTCGACCTACCATCACGGCGACCTGCGCGCTGTGATCCTGGCCGAGGCCGCCCGGCTGGTTGCCGAGCGGGGCGCGGACGGCCTGTCGCTGCGCGAACTGGCCCGGGGCGCGGGGGTGTCCCACGCCGCGCCCGCGCACCACTTCACCGACCGGCGGGGCCTGTTCACCGCGCTGGCGATCGAGGGTTTCCAGCTGCTAGCGGGTGCGCTGATCGAGGCGCGGGGCGACTTCGCCGACGCGGCCCTCGCCTACGTGCGCTTCGCCATCGATCACCCCGGCCATTACGAGGTCATGTTCGACAAGTCGCTGCTCGACGCGTCGAATGCCGAACTGATCGCCGCCGAGGCCGGCGCCGGGGCCGAACTCGCCCGCGGGGTGGCGAGGCTGGAGGATCCCGACGCTCAAGCCGATCCCACGGGCGCCCAGTTGGCGGCATGGTCGCTGGTGCACGGCTTCGCGACGCTCTGGATCAACGGTGCCGTCAGCGATCAGGTTCGAGCGGCCGACCCGGCGGACGCGGTGCGGCGCATCACCACGATGGTGTTCAAGGCGTAGGGCGCGTTACGCGTCGAGGGTCTGGATCATCGCCTTTTTCGGCAGGAACGCCGCCGGGATGATGGTCGACACGATCAGCACGACGGCCAGCACGAACACCACCGTGTAGGCGTGCGAAAGACCGTGGCTGACGACGCTCGCGAAATCGGGGTTGAGGCTTTGGCGCGGAATCGCCGACGGGTCGACCGGCACCCCGCGGTGGGTGGCGTCCTGCTGCAGCGCAGCCAGCTTGTTGGCCGCGAGGATGTGGTCGTTGCGGTTGAACTCGTTGGTGAGGATCACGGCCATCAGCGCCGCCCCGATCGAGCCGCCGACCTGCTGGTTGACCGTGATCAGCGTCGTCCCCCGGGCGACCTGGCTGGGCTTCAGCGCCTGCAGCACCGTCGAGGAGATCGGCGTCGTGGTGCAACCGATACCCATGCCCATGATCAACAACCCGGCGAACAGCATCGGGGTGTATTCGGCCTGTCGTGCGACCCCGAAGGTGAAGATTCCCAGGCCCAGCGCCATCAGCGGCAGCCCAAGCAGCACCACCTTGCCGGATCCGTGTTTGTCCGTGAACGCGCCGGCAAAGGGCAGCGTCAATACGGCGCCGATCCCCACCGGGACCATGCGCATTCCCGACTGCATCGGCGTCTCGTGCAGGACGAGCTGGAAGTAGCTGGGAAGAAGCACCCCGGTGCCCACGAAGGCGACGGAGAACACGAGCAAGGTGATGTTGGCGTGGGTGACCACGCGGTTCTTGAACAACCTCAAGTCGATGAGCGGATGGTCGGCGCGATACCAGGCGTGGAACGCGAACGCGACCATCAGCGCCAAGCCGAGGATCATCGGCCCTAGGACGTAGCTGTCGGCGATCGTCCGCCGCCCGGGGATGGACGACACCCCGGCCAGGAAAATTGCCGCGCCGGGCGACAGCAGCAAGAGCCCGACGACGTCGAGGGTTTCCGACCGAGCGGGGCGATCCTTCGGGAACATCACCGCCGCGAGGGCCACCGCTACCAGCCCGACCGGAATGTTGATCAAGAAGATCGACTTCCAGCCGTAAGCGCCTACCAGCCAGCCGCCCAAGACCGGCCCGCCGATGGGGCCGAGCAGGATGGGAATTCCCCCTACCGCCATCAGCCGGCCGACGCGTTTCGGGCCCGCCTCGTGGGTCAAGATGACGAAGCTCAGGGGCACCACCATGCCGCCCCCGATGCCCTGCAGCACCCTGAAGATGATGAGCAGCAAGATGTTTGGCGCCAGCGCGCAGAGCAGTGAGCCGGCGGTGAACGCCAGAACCGACCCCATGAAGAGCCGTTTGGTGCCGAAGCGGTCGGCCGCCCACCCCATCAAGGGGATCACCGTGGCGAAAGCCAGCATGTAGCCGGCGATCGTCCAGGACACGATGGCCTGGGTCGAGTTGAACTGCGCGATGAACGTGCGTTGCGCGACGGCCACGGCGGTGTTGTCCATGATCGCCATCACGCAGGCCAGGCCGCACACGCCGGCGATCTTGAGCAACTTCGCGTCGAGCTTGTCGGGGTATTCGCGGGCGTCCGAGTCCGGTTGCACCGGGACACCGGGCAAAGGCACACGGGAAGCCGCGCTAAGTGGCTTCTCCGTGGCGTCGCTCAACATGTCGGTACCATATCGAGATTGTTCCCGCCGCCACCGGCTTTTATGCTTATTCGCTTTTCGGCTCCTTTTACACTTTTGCCGCCAGCGCCGGCTCAGGTTCTCAGCTCGACCGACGAATCCGTACCCGTGAGCTGTTTGGAAAACGACCCGAGACCCTTGCACCGATCGTCGTAGCGATCGGCGGCGGCGCCCCCCGAAGCAACGGCCCGCGCTACCCGCTTGATGTTTGCGCGTGCTTCACCATACCCGCTTCGAGTGCCCGCGCCGGTGAGTTCGCCGGCGCGATCGGAAGTTGGCGGCGCTATCCCGCCACTGTCTGGGTTGCCGGCTGCTTCGGAAGAAACGACGCCGGGATAAACGTGGTCAACACCAAGACGACCGCCACCACGAATACCGCCGTGTACGCGTGGGCGAGGTCGTGCAGCAGGTGGGCCGAGAAGTCGGGGGCCAGTGTCTGCCGCGGAACGGCCGCGGTATCGACCGGGAGGTTGAGGCGGGCGGCGCTCTCCTGCAACGCCGCCAGTTTGTTCGCGGCGACGATGTTGTCACTCCGGATGAACTGGTTGGTCAGGATCATCGACATCAGCGCGGTGCCCATCGAGCCGCCCACCTGATGGCTGACGCTCATCAGCGTCGTTCCGCGGGCGATCTGGTGGGGGGCGAGCGCCTGCACCGCCGCGACGGACAGCGGCATCATGGTGCAACCCATGCCAAGGCCCATGATCGTCAGCGCGACGAGCAACGTGGGCGCGTAGTTGGCCTGCTTGGCGACGCCGACCGCGAAGGTGCCCAGGCCGGCAGTGATCAGCACGATGCCGACCAGCACGATCTTGCCCGGCCCCTGCCGGTCGACCAACGGCCCTGTCAGCCGCATCGTCAGCATGGCGCCGAGCCCCTGGGGAATCATGTGCACGCCCGCCTGCATCGGCGTCAGGTGCAGCGCCTGCTGGAAGTAGCTGGGCAGCAGCAGGGCGGCACCGAAGAAAGCGAGGGCGAACACCACCATCGCGATGTTGGCGTGGGTGAGCACCGGGTTGCGGAACAGGCGCAGGTCGATCAGGGGGTGATCGGCCCGGCGCCACGCGTGCGCGACGAAGGCGGCGATCAAGGCCAGGCCGGCGGCCGCGGGTATCAACACGTGGCGGTCGGCGACGGTGCCGCGGTACGGGACGGACGACACCGCGAACAGGAAGGTGGCCAGGCCGGGGGACAGCAGCAGGACCCCGACCACGTCGAACGTCTCCGACCGCGCCGGGTGGTCCCGGGGAAAGACGACCGCGGCGAGAACGATGGTGAGGACTCCGATCGGCAGGTTGATCAGGAAAATCCACCGCCAGCTCGACGTGCCGATGAGCCAGCCGCCCAGGATGGGGCCGCCGATCGGCGCCAGCAGCATCGGGATGCTCAGGATCGACATCAGTCGGCCTAGCCGCCGGGGACCCGCTTCGCGGGTCATGATCATGAAACCCAGCGGCAGCAGCATGCCGCCGCCGATGCCCTGCACTGCCCGAAAGACGATGAGCTGCAGGACGTTCGAGGCCAGCGCGCACAGCAGGGAGCCCAGTGTGAAGGCCAGCACGGAGCCCATGAAGAGCCGTTTGGTGCCGAAGCGATCGGCCGCCCACCCGGTGACCGGGATGACCGTGGCCAACGCCAGGGTGTAGCCGGTCATGGTCCAGGCGACGACGGCCTGCGAGGAGGCGAACTGGTCGATGAAGGTGCGTTGCGCGACGCTGACGACGGTGACGTCGATGATCGCCATGACGGTGGCCAGGATGCACACGCCGGATATCCGCAACAGTCCGGCGTCGAGCTTGTCGGGATAGTCCCGCTCGCCCGCACCCAGCTGCGGGGCGGGGACGTAGGGCAGCGGGGTGTCGGCCGCTGCGTACGGGGCCTGATCCATGGCGTTGCTTAGCATATCGAACCGATCGCATTCCCCGACCTCTGGGAACCGTTTGCTGTGCCTTAGGGCGGGTACCGATATACGCCTGCCGTCTGCGTGTCCTTCACCATTCCGACACCTGAGATCGTCAAACTGCGGGTGTGGCTGGAAAATTGATCGTCTCGGTCTCGGGGATAGGCGAACGCACCCTCGGTGACGTCGAGGCGTTCTGCGCGCAAATGGATGCCCGCAACGTCCCGGTGTCGCTGTTGGTGGCTCCCCGGCTCAGCGGTGACTACCGCCTCGACCGCGACCCGGGCACCGTCGAATGGCTGACCAACCGGCGATCGGCCGGCGACGCCATCGTGCTGCACGGCTACGACGACGCGGCCACCAAGAAGCGCCGCGGCGAATTCGCCATCCTTCGGGCCCACGAGGCCAACCTGCGGCTGATGGCCGCCGACCGGGTGCTCGAGCACCTTGGGCTGCGCACCCGGCTGTTCGCCGCGCCTGGCTGGGTGGTGTCCCCAGGCGTCGTCAAGGCGTTGCCGGACAACGGCTTTCGGCTTCTGGCCGACCTGCACGGGATCACCGACCTGGTTCGGCACAGCACCGTGCGTTCCCGCGTGCTCGGCATCGGGGAGGGCTTTCTCACCGAACCGTGGTGGTGCCGCATGGTGGTGCTGTCCGCCGAACGGATCGCCCGCCGCGGCGGCGTGGTGCGGGTCGCCGTTGCCGCCCGCCACCTGCGCAAACCGGGCCCGCTGCAGGCGATGGTGGACGCCGTCGATCTGTCGTTGATGCACGGCTGCGCACCGACGGTGTACCGCTGGGTGCGCGACAAGGCGATCCTCGACGCGGCCTGACGAAGCGTCCCCTCGAGCCCGCGGGCTCGGGCACTACCCTGGTCCGACATGAGCGATTCTTCGGCCGCGGTGTTCGGCGCCGACGCCATCATCGTCGGAGCCGGACTCGCGGGGTTGGTGGCGGCGTGTGAACTTGTGGACCGCGGGCTCCGGGTGCTGATTCTCGACCAGGAGAACAGCGCGAACCTGGGCGGGCAGGCCTTTTGGTCGTTCGGCGGCCTGTTCTTCGTCGACAGCCCCGAGCAGCGCCGGCTGGGCATCCGGGACAGCCACGAACTCGCCCTGCAGGACTGGCTGGGCACCGCGGCGTTCGATCGGCCCGAGGACTATTGGCCGCGCCAATGGGCGCACGCCTACGTCGATTTCGCGGCGGGCGAGAAGCGCCGTTGGCTGAGCGACTGGGGGCTCAAGATTTTTCCGCTGGTCGGCTGGGCCGAGCGCGGCGGTTACGACGCGCAGGGGCATGGCAATTCGGTGCCGCGCTTCCACATCACCTGGGGGACCGGCCCCGCGCTGGTCGAGATCTTCGCCCGTCAGCTGCGGGACCGCTCGACGGTGCGCTTCGCGCACCGCCACCAGGTCGACGAGCTGATCGTCGAGGGTGGGGCGGTGACCGGCGTCCGGGGCACCGTGCTGGAGCCCTCGGCCGCTCCCCGGGGGGTGCCTTCCTCACGAACGGCGTTGGGGCAGTTCGAGTTCCGTGCGCCCGCGGTGGTCGTCACCAGCGGGGGCATCGGCGGCAACCACGAGCTGGTGCGCAAGAATTGGCCCAAGCGGATGGGCCGCATTCCCGAGCAGTTGCTCAGTGGTGTGCCCGCGCACGTCGACGGCAGGATGATCGGCATCTCGCAGCGTGCCGGCGCGCGGGTGATCAATCCCGACCGGATGTGGCATTACACCGAGGGCATCACGAACTACGACCCGATCTGGCCGCTGCATGGAATTCGCATCATTCCCGGGCCGTCGTCGCTGTGGCTCGACGCGACCGGCAAGCGGTTGCCGGTGCCGTTGTACCCCGGCTTCGATACCCTTGGCACACTGGAGCACATCACCAAATCCGGGTTCGACTACACGTGGTTTGTGCTGAACGCCAGGATCATCGAGAAGGAGTTCGCGCTGTCCGGGCAGGAGCAGAACCCGGATCTGACCGGGCGCAGCGTGCTCGAGTTGCTGCGCAACCGTGCCCGCTCTGGCCCCCCGGGGCCGGTGCAGGCGTTCGTCGACCGCGGAGCGGACTTCGTCAGCGCAAAATCGTTGCGGGAGTTGGTGACCGCGATGAACAAGCTGCCGGGCGTGTCGCCGCTGGATTACGCCACCGTCGAGGGCGAGGTGACCGCCCGCGACCGCGAGGTGGCCAACAAGTACAGCAAGGACGGCCAGATCACCGCGATCCGCGCCGCGCGCGGGTATCTGGGCGACCGGCTGGGGCGGGTCGTGGCCCCGCACCGGCTGACCGATCCGAAGGCGGGGCCGATGATCGCGGTAAAGTTGCACATCCTGACCCGAAAAACGTTGGGCGGCATAGAAACCGACCTGGCCGCCCGCGTGCTGAAGGCCGACGGCACGCCGCTGGCCGGGTTGTACGCCGCCGGCGAGGTGGCCGGGTTCGGCGGCGGCGGCGTGCACGGCTACCGCGCCCTGGAGGGCACCTTTCTGGGCGGGTGCATCTTCTCCGGGCGGGCCGCGGGGCGCGGCGTCGCCGACGACATTGCTTAGCCGCTTTGTGTCTGCTCGCGCTAGAAGGTGACCGCGTCCTCTTCGGGCAGTACCTGAAAGTCGGTGGTGGTCATCTCGGTCAGCCGGCCGTAGTAGATGCCCCGCGCGTCCGGGGCGATGATCCCTTGGTGGATGGGCACGGCGCGCTCGGGTGCCACCGCTCGCAGGTAGTCGACGGCCTCGGAGATCTTCATCCACGGGGCGGCCGCCGGCGTAGCCAAAACGTCCACCGGCTCGTCGGGCACGAACAGCGCATCGCCGGGATGCATCAGCCGGGCGCGATGGCCGCCGTCGCCCACGAGAAACGAAATGTTTTCTATCACAGGGATTTCCGGGTGGATGACGGCGTGTTTGCCGCCGACGGCGCGCACTGTCAGCTCGCCGATCTGCAGCTCGTCGCCCACGTGCACCGCCTGGCACGGCGCGCCCAGCTGGGCGGTGGTTTGCGGATCGGCGTACAGGGCGGCGCCCGGATTGCCCTCGAGAAGGGCCGGCAGGCGGGCGACGTCGACGTGGTCGGGGTGCTGATGGGTGATCAGGATGGCCGACAGCCCCGTTATGCCCTCGAAGCCGTGCGCGAAGGTTCCCGGATCGAAGAGCACGCGCGTGTGGTCAAATTCTGCAAGTAGACAGGAGTGGCCGAAATGCGTCAGTTGCATGTTTACGATTGTGCCCTGACGGGAGAGTGATGCCGATGCGGGTGATCCTGGCGGCCATGGTGGTGGTCGGCGGCCTCGCGTTCGCTTTCATCGTCGTGGTGCCCGCGCATGCCGAGCCCCAGGCCTGCCCACCCGTGTGCGACCAGGTCCCCGACTCCGCGTGGATCCCGCGCCGCGCCATTCCGCTGGACGCGGTCTACGGCTGGCCCGCGCTGGCGAACGTGGCGGTGCAGGTGACCGGGGCGACGCCCGGCCCGCGATTCCGGTTCGAGGAGCTCTGTTCCGCACCCCCGGTGCCGCGCGACCCCCGCGACTCGGCGGTCGTGGCCCGCGCGACGGTGGCCCACCCGGACGGTCAGTGGGAGCTGCAGGCGCAGATCCTGCACTGGCGCGGCGACACGGCCAACGGCGGCGCCATCGCGGCGTCGGTATTCAGCAATGCCGTCGCCACGCTGCGCACCTGCCAGCAACGGGCGCCGCTGCAGTCACCATCGATCACCAGCGACGACACGACTCGGATGGCGGGCGTGATCAGCGGTCCCGTGGTCATGCACACCTACCTGATCGCCCACCCGGCGAGCAGCACGATCAGCGAACTGACCCTCTGGTCGTCGGGTCCGCCGCAGGTCCCGTGGCCGGCGATGGCGGACGACTCGGTGCTGAACGCCATGACCGCACCCCTGTGTGACGCCTACATTGCCTCGTGCCCGTAACGGCCGAGCTGCGGTTTCGCCGGTAGAGTTGGCCCGGAAACAAACCTGAGGAGGAGCGCCGGTGGGCCGGGTAGTCGTTCACGTGATGCCCAAAGCGGAGATTCTCGACCCGCAGGGTCAGGCGATTGTCGGCGCCCTGGGCCGACTCGGTCATCCGGGGATCTCAGATGTCAGGCAGGGCAAGAGATTCGAACTAGAGGTGGACGACACGGTTGACGACTCGGCGCTGGCCGAGATAGCGGAATCGCTGTTGGCGAACACCGTGATCGAAGACTGGACGATCAGCCGGGAGAAGCAGTGACGGCACGAATCGGCATCATCACCTTCCCCGGGACCCTGGACGACGTCGACGCCGCCCGCGCGGCACGCCGTGTCGGCGCCGAGGCGGTCAGCCTGTGGCACGCCGACGCCGACCTCAAGGGCGTCGACGCCGTGGTGGTGCCCGGCGGCTTCTCCTATGGCGATTACCTGCGGGCCGGCGCCATCGCCCGCTTCGCGCCCGTGATGGGCGAGGTGGTGGCCGCCGCCCATCGGGGCATGCCAGTGTTGGGCATTTGCAACGGATTTCAGGTGCTTTGCGAGGCCGGATTGCTGCCCGGCGCCTTGACCCGGAACGTGGGTTTGCACTTTGTCTGCCGTGACGTGTGGCTGCGGGTGGCGTCCACCTCGACGGCGTGGACGTCGCGCTTCGAACCCGACGCGGACCTGCTGGTGCCGCTGAAGTCCGGCGAGGGCCGCTACGTCGCCCCCGCCGACGTGGTCGAGGAACTAGAGGGCGAAGGCCGGGTGGTGTTCCGCTACCACGAGAACATCAACGGCTCGCTGCATGACATCGCGGGCGTCAGTTCCGCCAACGGCCGCGTCGTCGGGCTGATGCCCCATCCCGAGCACGCCATCGAGGCGTTGACGGGGCCCTCCGACGACGGCCTGGGCCTGTTCTATTCGGTGCTGGACGCCGCCCTTTCGGTCTAGGCGCGGATTCCCGCGGCGGCCCGCAACTCGGCGAACGCCGCGCTGATGGCATCCGTGGCCTCGTGCGGGTCGTCGAAGGTCCGGTCGTCGGTGAGCACGGCCACGCCCAACTGGTCGACGTAGCTCCACACGGTGATGTTGACCGGGGCGCCCGGTGAGAGCACGCCGGTCGAGTAGATCTCGCTGACCGCGGCGCCGCCGAAATGTCCCCGCTCGCGCGGTCCGACCACGCTGGAGACCGCGACGTTCATCAACTTGTTCGGGGCATCGCGCCGACCCAGCCAGCGGAAGGCCGCTGGGGCGACCGCGGTCGGCAGGTAACCCATCATCCGGCCGTAGAGCTGCGGGCCCAGGATCTCGTGGTCTTCCTTGGCAATTCGGGTCGCCAGCGCCACCAGCCGGGCCCGCTCGGCGGGATCATCGACGTGCACCGGCAACGAGATCATCAGACCGCTGATCTCGTTGCCGGTGATCCGGTCCGACTTGTCCGTGGCCGTCGGCACCGACGCGATGAGCGGCCGGTCCGCGGTGCCGTCGTAGGCCAGCAACAGCGTCCGCAGGCCGCCGGCCGCCATCGTCAGAATTGCGTCGTTGACGGTGATTCCCAGCGCCTTGGCCGTGGCCTTCACGTCGGCGAGTGGCAGTGTGGCGCTGGCGAATCGACGCTGGGGCGACACCACGTGGTTCAGGAACGTCGGTGGGGCGTCGAACGCGTCGGCCAGATCCGGGTGGGTTCCGCGTTCCTTGGAGCGCCGGCGCACCCGCGCCATTCCGACCGCTGCGTCCCGAATCAGACCCGGCAGTTCGGTGATCTGCCGAACATGGTCCCGCGCGGCGGCCCGCAACAGGTCGGCCCGCGAGGCGGTGACGCCCGCTTCGTCGTTCTCGCGTTCGTCGGTCGGGGCGTCCTCGAGATCCATCGCGCGCGCCAGCAGGTTGACCGATGCCACCCCGTCGGCCAGCGCGTGATGAACCTTGCCCACCAAGGCGAACCGCCCGCCGGCGAGTCCCTCGGCGAAGTGAAACTCCCAGAGCGGGCGGTCGCGGTCGAGCGGCGTCGAGGCGATCCGGCCGATCACCTCGTCGAGTTCTCGACGGCCGCCCGGCGCGGGCACCTGCACCCGGCGCAGGTGGTAGTCGAGGTCGACCTCGCAGTCCTCCTGCCACATCGGGTGATGCAGCTGCCAGGGAATGTCAACGAGCTTGTAGCGCAACGGCTCCAGCAGGTGCAGCCGGCGGCGCACGTGACCGCGGAACGCCTCGAAACCGAACTCCGAATCACCGGGGTCGATGACGGCCACTTTCAATGTGTGCGTGTGCAGGTTGGGCGTCTCGCTGTAGAGCAGCATGGCGTCCATGCCATTGAGTCTTTTCACGCGCCACCTCTCCCCGCCGGCGCTGGAATCAGCTTGTGGTGTAGAGGCTTTCGCATGGCGTGCAGGCCCGGGCCATCGGTGGTGTCGGTCAGCCGAGGATGGGGAGCCGGCGCGCAGCGGCGAGTCGCTTGAGCGCCGCCTCCATGACGGCGCGCACGTGCGCGTCCACCTCGTCGACGTCGGGGTTGTCACCGAACTGGTCGACGACGTCGATCGGTTCGAGCACCTCGGTGACGATCTTGGCGGGCAGCGGCAGGTTGGGCGGGAAGACCACGCTGAGGCCGAACGGGAACCCGAAGCTGACCGGCAGGATGTCCATGCGCGCCTTGGTCAGGCCCAATTTGCGCGCCATCCAGTTGCCGCGGGTCAAGAAGAGCTGAGTTTCCTGGGCACCGATCGAAACCGTGGGCACGATCGGCACCCCGGCCTCGATGGCCGTCCGCACGTAGCCGGTGCGGCCGTTGAAGTCGATGGTGTTGGCGCTGAAGGTGGGCCGGTAGGAGTCGTAGTCGCCGCCCGGGAAGACCAGCACCACCGCGCCGGAATGCAGGGCGGCGGCGGCGTTTTCGCGGCTGGCCTCGATGACCCCAAGGCGGCGCAGCCAGCCGTCCAGGGGACCCAGGAAGAGGCCGTAGTGGCCCAGCGTGTAGACGGGGCGGTCGTAACCGAATCTCTCGTAGAACGCCGGGGAGAAGATCAACACGTCCGGGGTCAGCATGCCGCCGGAGTGGTTGGACACCACCAGCGCTCCACCGGAGGAGGGGACGTTGTCGATGTTGCGCACCTCGGCCCGGTACCACCGTTTGATGACCGGTCCGATTGCCCTGACGACCTGCTCGGTGAAGGCCGGATCCCACTTGGTGGTCTGCTGGTTGTCGGCCACCTCAACCCCGTTGCCCTTCATGGCTCCCCGCTGTCGTGTTCCCGCCATTTGCCGTGGATTGCCGATGTGACGCAGATCTCAAACCCGCCGCCTGCACAACATAGGTTACTCTCCAAAAAGGAGAATGTCATATCCGTTTGCTGGGACGCCGGGTCACCCGGCGTCGCGCACCAGGGGGTGCGCCGTAGGCAGTTCGGCGGCGGGGCTCAAGTCGCCGAAGAGGTCGATCGCGTCCGCGATCGTGCGGTCGACAAAGGCGCTGAAATCTTCGAAGGAAACGGTGTCGCGGATCCAGTGCGACCTGCGCGCCACTACGCCGATCCGTTGCGGGTCGGAGGACCCGTGCACGATCGCGGTCACCTCGCGCTCCTGGCGGTTCCACGTATCCGAGAAATGCGTCAGCCACGGGCGTTCGGAGGCAGGGAAAAAGCAGGCCGGCATCACCCGAATGATCAGCACGTCGCCGTGCTCGGGTGAGATCTCGAGATGCACGTGCAGGCGCCTCGAGGCGGACGAGTGGGCGTTGGCGACGAAGAAGTATTCACCGTCGTGGTGGCCACGGAAGTAGCGTCGCCCGCGGGTGCGCAGGTAACGCTCGACCAGTTCCACGCAGGTGGGCTCTTTCGCCATGAAAACATGCTGCGGCCAGTGGCTTTGCGGATGCTGGGAGACAGGCCATGAGGCACCGAAGAATCAGTTGAGAATTTGCTGAGCGGGGGCTGCTCCTCGACACGACCGAGGGCGGCGGGCGGTCGCTCGGATTACCCTGACGCCAACGATTTCGTCCAGCCGCAGGGGAGCCGAGCATGGGGTTCGGGGTGGAGCGCATCGATCACGTCGTGCTGAACTGCAAAGACGTCCAGCAGACCGCGGCCTGGTACGAGCGGGTGCTCGGCATGCGGCGAGAGACATTCGGCTCGTCCGGCCGGATCGCTCTGCGGTTCGGGGATCAGAAACTCAATCTGCGGCCGGTCGGTGCCCTGGCCGACGATCCGGACTGGGTCACCGGAGCCGTGGAAGCCGCCGGTTCGGAGGATTTGTGCTTCATCACCCGAAGCAACCCCGATGAGGTGCGCGCCCACCTGCTCGAGTGCGGCGTCCACATCGTCGCGGGTCCGGTGACCAAAACCGGTGCCCTGGGATCGATGACCTCGCACTATTGCCGCGACGTCGACGGGAATCTGGTCGAGATCGCCGTCTATCCCTCTGATTGAGCGGTCTTGATGCCGAGGTCCAGGGTGCGCCCGATCGCGGGCCGCTGCAGGGGCCGCTTCATCGAAGTCCGGGTGGAAGCCGACTGCGGTGGCCATGCGTCAGTTATCGTCCGTGGCATCCCGATACGCCTCGAGGAGCCGCAGCCACAGCTCGCTGACAGTGGGGAAGCAGGGCACGGCGTGCCATAACCGTTCGATCGGCACCTCGCCCGCGACAGCGATGGTGGCGGAATGGAGAATTTCAGTAACTCCCGGCCCAACCAGCGTGACCCCGAGCAGGTGGTTGCGCTCGAGGTCCACCACCATGCGCGCCCGTCCCGCGTAGCCGTCCGCGTATAGCTTCGCGCCGGTCACGGTGTCGCCGATCTGCACATCGACGGTTCGCACCCGATGCCCCGCCTGTTCGGCTTGCTGGGCCGTCAGGCCGACCGCGGCGGCTTCGGGGACGGTGAAGAAGGCCTGCGGCACGGCGTAGTGGTCGGCGGTGGTTGCGTGCCGGCCCCACGGCGCGGTGTCCACCGGGGCGCCCGCGGCCCGCGCTCCGATGGCCGCTCCCGCGATGCGGCCCTGATATTTCCCCTGATGTGTCAGCAGGGCCCGGTGATTGACGTCGCCCGCGGCGTAGAGCCAACCGTCTTCGATGGCCCGCACTCGGCAGGTGTCGTCGACGTCGAGCCAGTCGCCGGGTGTCAGCCCAACGGTGTGCAGGCCAATATCATCGGTGAATGGTGCGCGACCCGTCGCGAAAAGCACTTCGTTGACCACCAATTCGGAGCCATCGTCCAATTCGAGGGTCACCTCCGCACCCTCGGGCCGGCGCAGCGTGCGCACCGATACGCCGACGCGCACGTCCACGCCCGCATCGGCGAGGCCACGGCCGATGAGCTCACCGACGAAGGGCTCCATCCGCGGTAGCAGGCCCGAGCCACGCGCAAGGAGGGTCACCTGAGATCCCAATCCGCGCCAGGCAGTCGCCATTTCGACGCCTACGCCGCCGGCACCCACCACCGCGAGCCGCTCGGGGACCGAACTGCTTTCGGTGGCTTGGCGGTTGGTCCACGGCCTCGCCTCGTCGATGCCGGGCAAGTCGGGCAAGAGGGGCCGGCTTCCGGTGCAGATCACGACGGCGTGCCGCGCGGTCAGCACGGACGTCGCTCCGTCGGACGCGGTGACCGCGACTCGCCGGGCGCCGTCCAATCGGCCATGGCCGCGCACCAGGGTGGCGCCGATTCCACCCACCCAGCCGGCCTGGCCGGTGTCGTCCCAGTCGGTGACGTAGCGGTTGCGGCGGCCGAAGACCCCCGCAATGCCGATGGACCCGCTGACCGCCTCCCGCGCGCCGTCGACTTGGCGGGCCTCCGAGATGGCAATCACCGGACGCAGCAAGGCTTTACTGGGCACGCAGGCCCAGTAAGAACACTCGCCGCCGACGAGTTCGCGCTCGACCATGGCGACACTCAGGCCTGCGGCCCGGGCACGCTCTGCGGCGTTCTGCCCGATCGGCCCGGCGCCGAGCACAACGACGTCATAACCCGATTCTTCGTGTGCCATCGTTCGCGGTCCTCCCCGGTTGTCCTCAGTGGTCGATCAGCTGCGCGGCCAGCTGGCGCAGGTCGCCCGCCACCAGGTCCGGTTGGGGCAGTCCGTCGACGGGCAGCGGCGGATTGCCGGGCCGCGCAATGAGCGCCCCGCCGAAGCCGACACTCTGGGCGCCAAGGGTGTCCCATACGTGGGCGGCCACCATCATGCAGTCGGCCGGGGCAACTTCGAGCGTCTCGCACGCATACCGATACACGGCGGGCGACGGCTTGAAGGCGCGGCAGGCATCGACACTCAACTGGTGCTCGAAAAATTCGGCCAGCCCGGAACTCTGCAGCGCCGTAGGACCATCCGGGTTGGGCGGCGAATTGGTCAGGGTGACCAGACGAAAACCGTTGTCTTTCAACGTGGCGAGGCCCTCCGCCGCGTCCGGGTGGGCCGGCATCGTGAGCAAGCCGGTCTTCAGGCGGTGCACGTCATCGTCGGAGACGGCCGCGCCGTGGATATCGCCGACCATGCGGAACACACCTTGGGCCAGCGTGGAGAAGTCCACATAGCGGTCCGCCAATGTCGCGGACATCGAATACATGACCAGCTGGGCGAACCACTCGCGGAGCACCCGCTGATCGCCGAACAATTCGGTGAAAAGCGGTGCGAGTGACTCGATGTCGACCAACGTTTCGTTGACGTCGAAAACCAGGACGGAGGGTACGCGCATGGTTACGGCTTGTCCTTTTTCAAAGTGGGAGCATCCGGCCGCAGATACCCGATCAAACACAAACAAATCAAAGCCATCCCCACAAAGGGCCACCAAAGCGCGGCCACGCCGGCCGTTGTGAAGATGCCGATCGTGATGAATGATCTCATCCGCAATAACCGGCGCATTCGATCCGTGACGTCTTCAGGGGCGGGCCGGTCGACCACTTCCCAGCAGAGTGCGAGATAGGTGATGTTTACGAGCACGAACACGAACGCATATGAGGCCACGGGGGCGGCGGCCAACCTACTGTCGGCGATCCACTCGGTCGTTATCGGGATAAGCGAGACCGAGAACAAGTGTGCGAAGTTCGACCACACCAGCCGCGGCGTCGCCAGCTCCGCATAGCCGAACAGGTGATGATGGTTGACCCATACGATGGCGATGAACAAATAGCTGACGACGTAGCTCAGGCCGGTGGGCCATAGCGGGATGAGGGCGCTGAAGCTGTGGGCGGTGGGCGGCTTGAGCTCCAGCACCAAGATCGTGATGAGCACCGCGAATACGCCGTCGGAGAACGCTCCCACCCGATCCGGACTGGTGCTCCGCCCGACCACTACGCCTGCCCGGACGATTGGTGGTTGCGTTCCTGCAGCACCCCACCATTGCCCTCGGCACCGTGAAAATCAGAGACCTCTTCGGTGTCGAGCCCCCGGTCGACGCCGTGGGGAATGACGGTCTGGCCAGGCTCGAGCCGCAACTGATTGCCGTCGAGGTAGACGTCGATCTTGTCCGGTTCGAAGGACACCAAGTCGCCAACTCGTATCACCTCGCGCCAGGCGTTCCGGTACGACCACGCCGCCCGCTTGCGGTCTCCGATATCGTAGTAGGAGCAGATCCCCTTGTATGGGCAAAACGTCTGCTTGTCAACCAGTTCGAGGGCAGACTCGTCGACGTCCTCGCGGGGCACGTACCAGCGTGGAGCGAATCCGGATTCGTACAAGGCTAGTGGGTGCTTGGTATCGGCAATCACTCGGTCGCCGTTTCGGGCGATGAGATGCCGTGAAGTGGAACGGATATCGATCCGATGATAGGCATCGGCAGCGTGCCCGACGATACGCTCGTTCTCTTCGTAGAAGGCGTCCATGGCGCGCCAAGCGAATGCGAGGCGCCCGTCGAGTACCGAAGCGTGCGGTGGCAGCGCGGTGTGCTGCCACGCCGCACGGTTCGCCTCTCGCTCCGCGACTTTGACGGTGAACCACCGGGTGTCGCCTAGGTCCTGGTGCTGCGTGAGCCTTTCCTCGGCCACCAGGGCTCCGGCCTCGATATCGCCGCGCGGGAAGTAGGCGACCGGATAACGCCCCGGCTCGTGTAACAGGATCACGTCTTGGCTGTCGGCTACCCACGTGTCGGCGAGGCGAACTCGCATGCGCCTCCTGAGCGGTTCGACGTACAACAGTCGCGCCGGCAACGGCTGTGCAGTCAGAAAGTGACCGACCGGTCCCGTGGCGAGCGGACCCTGCTGCCATGCCAGCCCCATCTCCATCCCCTCTGTTCAACGACACCCCTGCGGAAACCAATCTCCCTGCGTCACAGGGACATCCATTGGAGAACCGTGAGCCGCCAACGACGTACTGGGCCAACCAACCCATTTAGTATGGGCTAGTCATCCCATTCTGTCCAGCGGCGAGTGACCTCACTCGGATCGGGATTGGCCCCTGGTCCGCTTCGAAGCGGCTCGGCCCTTCGGCTTCTGCGTTCCGAAGGAGCGGACGTAGTCGACGCCGGCGTTGACGGCGGCCCGCAGCGGCTCAGGATCTCCGGTGGCGTACGTCAACATCGCGCCGCCCTGGTGCGCGACGACCAACGATACCGCCAGGTGCCGCGGATCGGCGTCGGGGCGCAGGTCGCCGCGCCGGCGCATCGCCGTAAGACCGGTCTCGAACAGCTCGATCCACAGGTCATACCCGGCGGAGAGATCGTCGTGAATTTCGTCGTCGGCGTCGATCAATTCGCCCGCCAACGAACCGTACACGCAACCGCCGACCCGGTACACCGTCTCGACGGCGGCGACGCAGGCGTCCGCCCAGGCCTGCAGTTCGGCGAAGCTGTCGAGGGCGCCCAGCGGCGGCTGGGTGTGGAAGGCCCGCACGTCCTCGCGGCGGGTGGCAACGACCTGACGGATCAGATCCCGTTTGTCCCGGAAGTAGTGCCCGATCTGTGACCCGCCCACTCCGGCCGCTCGCCGTACCTGGTCGATGCTCGTGTTGGCGACGCCCCGCTCGAACATGAGTCGCGCGGCAGCGTCGACTATTCGCGCCCGGGTCGCCATGCCCTTGCGGGTGAATTGTGCTGGGCTGCGGTCACTCACGTGGCGCTCCTGGCGCGTCGTCGCGGACGCCGCGCAGGTCTGGGTACCCGCTCGTCGGGGTCGGTGGCGAACGTGCGCAGGTAATTGACCGCGAAGCGAACGGCGTCGGCATGCGGCCACTCCTCCCGGTAGGTGAAGGCCAGGGTGCCACCGCCCTGATGGGCGGCGACGATGACCGTCGCCAACCGTCGTGGGTCGGCAGCAGCGACCAAGACGCCGTCATCTTTCATCCGCTGGATCGCCTCCTCGAGCAGGTCGATCCACTGCCGATAACCGGTCGCCAGCGTTTCACGCGTCGGGTCGTCGGACTTCGCCAGTTGGGCGGCAAGGGCGTGGTAAGTGGGCGTGCCGAAAAACCCGATGCGCCGCAGGTATCGCATGTTGAGGTCACCCCACCGCTCGAAGTCGTCGAGCGACGCCAGCCCTCCGAGTTTGGGCTGCCGGTGAAAGTCGAGGACCACCCCAATCTGGCGCCGGAGAACCGCGCGAATAAGTGCGGCCTTGTCGGCGAAATAATGGGCAAGTTGGGAACCGCTGACCGATGCCGCCCTGCGGACGTTCTCCATGTTCGCCTCGGACAGGCCCTCGGTGACGATCAGTTGGGCGGCCGCTTCCACGATGCGATCCCGGGTGGCGCGCCCCTTGGCGGTCAACCGTTGTTCGTCCTGAACCTCGGGATGGGCCATCGCGTCAGGCTAACCCGCGGGCGCTCCGAACTCTGGGATATCCAACCCATTGATACCGCTGGTTGGTCAGGCGGCAATGCCTGCCTTGTCGAGGAAGCCGCGGATCACCCCGGCGACCTCGTCCAGTGCGGACTCCAGCAGGAAGTGGCCGCCGTCGAGCAAACGGATCTCGGCATTGGGGAGGTCGTCGGCGAACGCCGTGGCACCGGCTGGGCCGAAGATCTCGTCGCCACGGCCCCACACCGCCAGCAGCGGGACCTGGCTGGCGCGAAAGTATTCGTGCAGGCGCGGATAGAGCGGCGCGTTGGTTGCATAGTCCCGCAACAGTTTCAGCTGCACCAGGTCATTGCCCGGTCGCGATATGAGCGCGTAGTCGTGGTGCCAGGATTCGGGGTCGACGAGGGTCTCGTCGGGAACGCCGGTGACGTATTGCCACCGGGTGGCATCGAGCGTGAGGAACTGCCGGACCGCGGCCTCAGTATCGGGCGTCTGCTCGCTCTGGTAAGCCCGCACGATTTCCCAGAAGCTTTTGACGAATCCCGCGTTGTAGCCGTTGCCGTTCTGAGAGACGATCGCCGTGATCGACGAGGGGTCGCGCAGCGCGAGCCGCCAGCCGATCGGCGCTCCGTAATCCTGGACGTACATCGCGTAGGGGCCGACATCGAGCGCGCGCAGCAATTCGGCGGTGAGGTCGGTCAGCGCGTCGAAGGTGTAGTCGAATTCCCGCACGGACGGCGCGTCGGAAAGCCCGAAGCCTAGGTGATCCGGTGCGATGACGTGGTAGCGGTCGGCGAGCGCCGGGAGCAGATGACGGAACATGTAGGAGCTGGTCGGAAACCCGTGCAACAGCACCAGCGCGGGCGCGTTCGGGTGGCCCGCTTGCCGGAAGAAGAGCCGGTGACCGTCGACGCTGGCGTATCGATGGTGGACTGCAGGCATGGTTCCCCCTTTGGGGTTTTCACCCTCGAAACGCTGACAACTATGGGTTATGCAACCCAGTATGCACCAGAGCAGGCCTCGTGCAACAGCCCCACCTCGGGTTGCCCTTCCGGCAGGAGGAGAATATTCTGGGCTGGCTATCCCACTTGCCGGGCCCGGAGGTGACACCGTGGGCAAGCTGGTCTCGGTGAACGTCGGCTTGCCGAAAAGCGTGCAGTGGCACGACAAGACCGTCTACACCGGGATCTGGAAAACACCGGTCGACGGGCCGGTCATGGTGCGCCGACTGAACATCGACGGCGACGGCCAGGGCGATCTAGCCGGCCATGGTGGTGAGCAGCGCGCCGTCATGGTGTACCAGACCGAGTCGTACGACTTCTGGAAGGACTACTTGGGTCGCGACGACCTAGTACCCGGCCACTTCGGGGAGAACTTCACGGTCACCGGGCTGCCCGACGACGATGTGTGCATCGGCGACCGCTACCGGATCGGCGACGCCGAGTTCGAAGTCACCCAGCCGCGCGTCACCTGCTTTCGCGTCGGCCTGCGGATGGACGAACCCAGGATGCCGAGCCTGCTTGTGTCGCAACGTCGCCCGGGCTTCTACTTCCGGGTGATCACCGAGGGACTAGTCCGCGCGGGTGACGACATCGTGCGGACCCGACGCGGTCCCCACGAGCTCAGCGTCGCTGATGTCGACGCGTTGTTGTATTTGCCGCACCGGGATGTCGGCCTGCTGCCCAAGGCTGTCGACGTCCCCGCGCTCAGCCCCGGCTGGCAGCAATCCTTTCGCGACCTGCTGGAGCAGGAATCGGCGACCGAGGTACCGCTAAATCCCCCGGCGTGGGCGGGGTTTCGTCCCCTGCGCGTCAGCGCGGTACGCCGGGAAAGCCCACAGGTGATGTCCATCCAACTGGACAGCAACGACCATGTCGCTTTGCCACCGCCGCTACCCGGGCAATACCTGACCGTGCGAGTTCCCGCCGGTACGCCGGCACCGCTGCGCAGCTACTCCCTGTCCGGAGAGCCCGGCGCGGGGCAGTACCGCATCAGCGTCAAACGCGAAGAGCACGGTCTGGTGAGCCGCTGGCTGCACGAGCACATCGCGGTTGGCTCCGTTCTCGAGGCCGCCGCCCCGCGGGGCGACTTCTACCTCACCGATGGCGACGGCCCGGTGTTGCTGATGTCGGCGGGAATCGGGATCACCCCGGTCTTGGCGATGCTGCATGCGCTCGCGGCTACCGGCAGCGACCGCGACATCTGGTGGGTGCACACCGCCCGCGATCAGCAAACGCAAGCATTCGCGGCCGAAGTCGCCGGCCTGATCGAATCGCTGCCGGGTTCGCGACAGACGGTCTTCTACACACAATCACAGGGGCGGTTAAACCAATCGGCGATTGCGACGCTCGGCATCCCGGCCGATGCCATGGCATACCTCTGCGGCCCAACCCAATTCATGACCGACATGCGCGAGGCCCTGACGGCCGGCGGTCTTGACCCCGAGCGCATCCATAGCGAACTCTTCGGTGCGCTGCCGCCGATCAACCCGGGCATCGTCGACGACGCCCCCCGCCAGCCGCCACATCTTCCGGCGGGACCACCGGGAACGGGCCCGTCGATCACGTTTGCCCGCAGCGGTTTGACGGTCACCTGGTCACCGCAATACGGAAGCATCCTCGAGTTGGCCGAAGCCTGCGACGTGCCCACCCGGTTCTCCTGCCGAAGCGGCGTCTGTCACGTGTGTGTCACCGGGGTCGTCGCCGGAAGTGCCGCCTACGTTCAGCAACCGTTGGAGCCGCCCGAGCAGGGGACGGTGCTCATCTGCTCGGCCGCGCCAGAGGGCGATCTGGTACTCGACTTGTAGCGAAAGCGGTGCATCAGTAGCTCGTTGCCTCGCCGTAAGCAGTCGCCCGCTCGCGGTTATTCCTCACGACGTTAGCGGGACCGACGCCTCCGCGGTGTAGCACAGGAAGGTCAACGTCTCCTGCAGATACAGCTGAACGGTGTCCGCATCATGGCTGGTGTATCCGATCGAGACGTCCGTCCCCAGCTGCAGATCGAAGTCGCCACCGCGGGTGGTCAGCACGAAGGCACCGTCGATGGCCGGCGCCCAGATGATGTCCCCGGGGACCAGCCGGTCGATGTGCTCGAGGATCGGATAGCCGTGTTCGGTGGTCTCGCTGACTTTCGTGTAGACGTCGGCGGACAGCAGCACCGAATACGGGCCGTCGACGCCGGCCAGCCGCAACTCGGAAATGGCCTGGGTGATGACGTCGGGAATCTCGCGTGGATCGGCCGGCAGGGTCAGCGCCTTGTTCGAGCTGGCGGACCGGATGCCCTCGATCGAGGCGGCGGCGTATCCCTCGAAGATGGCGCGGTCTTCCACGAACGCCAGCTTCTTGGCGGCCTCCTTGACCGGGTCCCAGTCGGAGTCCTGGGCGCCCCGTTCGACGTTGTCGATCTCGTAACGCGACAGGGTGAACGGAACGCGAAGCCGGACAAGGGGTTTACTCGCTCGCACGTGAGCCTCGACGCCTTCGGAGGGCGAAGCGATGTCGATCAATCGCCCGGTGCTGACGCCGGCGGTGACCGGCCCGCCCGGCTCGCTGACGTCGACCACCCGCCGCCCGGCGACATGGCGTTTGAAGGTCCGGGCCGCCTCGGTCTCGATTTCCTCCCAAGCGGCGTCGGTGACCGGTGCCAGGTCGCGGTAGAGGTTGTTCATGAAGCTGTTCCTTTCAGGCTGCCGATCGCAAGTGAGCCGTTTTGTGCCGCAGGTGTTTCCGCCACCGGCGCTGCCGGAAGTGGCGGTGGATCGTCGAGGAAGTCGACGGTTGGGGAGAAGAACAGACCGCCGGTGACCGCGGTGGAAAATTCCAGGATGCGGTCGGTGTTGCCGGGCGGGTCGCCCAGAAACATGTTGCGCAGCAGGCGTTCGGTGACCCGTGGCGTACGGGAATACCCGATGAAGTAGGTGCCGTACTCGCCCTTGCCGAGTTCACCGAACGGCATGTTGTGCCGCACGATCTTCAACTCGGTGCCGTCCTCGTCGGTGATGACGTTGAGGGCGATGTGGGAGTTGGCCGGCTTCTCGTCGTCGTCGAGTTCGAGGTTTTCCAGCTTCGTGCGGCCGATCACCAATTCCTGCTCGTTGACGGATAACGAGTTCCACGAAGACATCTCGTGCAGATACTTCTGCACGTGCACGTAGCACGAGCCTTCGAATTCGGGATCCTCGGCGCCGATGGCGGTGGCGCTGACGGCCAGCGGGCCGTCCGGGTTTTCGGTGCCGTCGACGAAGCCCAACAGGTCGCGGTTGTCGAAATAGCGGAATCCGTGCACCTCGTCGACGACGGTGACGGCGCCCGCCATCGACCGCAGGATGCGGTCGGCCAACTCGAAGCAGACGTCCAGGCTCTCGGCCCGGATGTGAAACAGTAGGTCCCCCGGCGTGGCCGGGGCGGTGTGCTGCGGGCCCGTCAGTTCGACGAACGGGTGCAACTCGGCGGGGCGCGGCCCCGAGAACAAACGATCCCAGGCGTGCGAGCCGATGGAGGCGATGGCCGACAACCGTTTCGGCGGCTCGCGAAACCCGATCGCGCGCACCAGCCCGGAAATGTCGGGCAGCGCATCATGCACCGTGGCTTCTCCGCCCTCGTCGATGGTCACCACCAGGAAGACCGCCGCGGGCGTCAACGGCTCGAGGATCGGCTGCGGCTGGACGGGAGGCACATGGGCGACCCTAGCGTGGCGACGGTGAGCGCCGGAAGGGCGCGATCAAGGAGCCGCGCAATGGGACCTAGCGTGGCGACGGTGAGCGCCGGAAGGGCGCGATCAAGGAGCCGCGCAATGGGACCTAGCGTGGCGACGGTGAGCGCCGGAAGCCATGATGATCATCATGTCGGCCAGCGCCGCAGGCCTCTGCGATTTCATCGACGCTTCTCCGTCGCCATTTCACGTCTGCGCCACGGTGGCCGCGCGGCTGACGGCCGCCGGGTACATCGAACTGAGCGAGGCTAAACGCTGGCCGGAGGAACCGGGCCGCTACTTCACGGTGCGGGCCGGCTCGCTGGTCGCCTGGAATTCCGAGGGGGCCGACGGTCCGTTCCGCATCGTCGGCGCGCACACCGACAGCCCGAACCTGCGGGTCAAGCAGCACCCGGACCGGGTGGTCGCCGGTTGGCGCGTGGTGGCGCTCGAGCCCTACGGCGGGGCGTGGCTGAACTCCTGGCTCGATCGCGACCTGGGTATCAGCGGACGGTTGTCGCTGCGCGCCGGCGCCGGGATCGAGCACCGGCTGGTCCGGATCGACGAGCCGATTCTGCGGGTGCCGCAGCTGGCCATTCACCTCGCGGAGGACCGCAAATCGCTGACGCTGGATCCGCAGCGGCACGTCAACGCGGTCTGGGGCGTCGGTGCGGACACCAAGTCGTTTGTCGACTCCGTCGCCGAACGCGCCGGGGTGGACCCGACCGGCGTGCTCGCCGCCGATCTGATGACCCACGACCTGACCCCGTCGACCATCGTCGGCGCCGGCGGCGACCTGCTCAGCGCGCCCCGGCTGGACAACCAAGCCAGTTGTTACGCGGGGATGGAGGCGCTGTTGGCCGCCGGGCCGCGGGGTTTCCTGCCCGTGTTGGTGCTCTTCGACCACGAGGAGGTCGGGTCCTCCTCCGACCATGGCGCCCAGTCAGACCTGCTCGGCACGGTTCTGGAGCGGATCGTGCTCGCGGCCGGCGGCACCCGCGAGGATTTCCTGCGTCGGCTGCCCGACTCGTTGCTGGCGTCGGCCGACATGGCGCACGCCACGCACCCCAACTACCCCGAGCGGCACGAGCCCGGCCACCTGATCGAGGCCAACGCCGGGCCGGTGCTCAAGGTTCACCCGAACCTGCGTTACGCCACCGACGGACGGACCGCCGCGGCCTTCGCGCTGGCCTGCCAGCAGGCCGGGGTCGCGCTGCAGCGTTACGAGCATCGCGCCGACCTGCCTTGCGGGTCGACGATCGGGCCGCTGGCCTCGGCGCGGACCGGCATCCCCACCGTCGACGTGGGCGCCGCGCAGCTGGCGATGCACTCGGCACGGGAGTTGATGGGCGCCGAGGACGTGGCCGCGTACTCGGCGGCGATGCGCGCGTTCTTTTCGCCTGAGCCTTCGTGAGCCGATAGAGCCCAGCGGTTCTAGATGTACACCGGGTGGGCGACCGCCGTGAGCGCGAAGGTCGCGGCGTTGAGGGCGAGCAGGAATCCGGCGAATGCGAACTGGCCGGAGATATCGTTGGCGAGCACATGGGTGTACATCGCGCAGACGAAGAAGATGATCAGTCCGGCCGCCGCGGCGATGCCGATGGGCGGAATCCATAGGCCGGCGATAAGCCCAAGGGCGCCCAGGGTTTTCATGGTGCCGATGGGAAACGTCAGCCACGACACCGGCACCCCGGCCCGCTGCATGGGCGGGATGATCGGTGCGAAGTGGACCAGCGCGCTCACGCCGGAGAATCCGTTGAGACCGATGGCAAAGATTGTCACGACGAGGTATGCGGCGTGCATGTTGCTTCCTTTAGTGGTCGATCAATCGGGGCATCGCCCGGCGTCAGTTCGCGGGGATCGGGTCTAGCCGGAACACGGCGATGCGGCCGGCCAGCGCTTCGACCTCTTCCGGATTGCCCTGACGCACCAGGCCGGAACGTTTCAGGAACCCGACGCCGATCGGCACTTCGATCGGATATTGGCGCAATACCGGGCGGGCTTGCTCGGCGGTCAGCTCGGTTATGGCGACGCGCCGCGTCTTTCGGCCCCTGCCGAGCGTTCCCGTCCCGGCGGCGCGGGCGTTGAGCGCCCAATCGGCGCCGGGGAATCCCGCCACGGCATAGAGCTGGCCGTCGAGCGTGAACGGTGTCATCGGGGTGCTGCGCGGTCGGCCCGTTTTGCGTCCCGGCACGGTCAAAACCATGGGTGGCCCGGTAGGTATGCCGAGCCTTTGCATGGCGATCATGAACTTGTTCATCGGCTTCAGCCAGCGCGGGGGCGTCGGGTTCGACATCACTGCTCCTTCTGCGTATCCCGTTGCGGTGGGCCCGGAATCGGTTGAACCGGGTCACCAGCAACCCGCATACAAGGACGGGTCAGCGGCGCCGGAAGTTACACATGCGGGCGTAACTTTTTGCCGGCCCGTCTCGTCGTCAATTCCTGAGTAGTCCGACGACGACTTACGGAGGAAGACCATGACAGACGCAAAAGGGCACGGCCGACGCTGGCCCCGCGTGGTCGCCCGTGCCATTAGCGCGACCTTGGCAGTCCTCGCGGTGGCCCAAGCCGTGTTCGCCGGCAGTTTCCTCGGCGGGCAGTACAACGCGTTGCTGCTGCACTCGGCCGGCGCGAAAGTGACCACGGTGCTTTCCGTCGTTCAGGTGGCGGTGCTGGTGATCGTGAACCGGACGGGCGGGCCGCGATGGCCGATAGCGGTAGGGGCGCTGGTGACCATCCTCTTCGTCGCCGAGTTCGCCTCTGGCGAATTGCGGCTGACGGGCCTACACGTTCCGCTCGGGGTGCTGTTGATCGTGGGAATCCTTCAGCTGACGGCATCGGTATGGCGCTTGCCGCTGACCGCGCCCTCGCCGTCACGACGCCCGGATGTGATTCGTGAATCGGCGTAGCGCGTTGCGGCTGGGAGCCGCCGCGACGGGGATCGGATTCGTCGCGACCAGTTGGCCGTTGGCCGGCGCGCTGTTGGGCTCCGCGGAGCCGGGGCGGCTCCTGCGCAGTCAGGCCAGAGTGCCCGACCGCTATCAAGTCCCTTTGCCGATCCCGGAGGAGTTGGCGCCGGTGAGCACCGATGCCCTCACCGACTACTACGAGATCACCCAGCAGGTCACGCAATTGCGCATCCTGCCCGGGTTGACCACTGCCGCATGGACTTACAACACGAGCTTTCCCGGCCCCACCATCACTTCACGATCCGGGAGGCGCACCGTCGTGCGGCACCGCAACGCCCTGCCGGCACCGGTTGTGGTGCACCTGCACGGCGGGCACACCCCGGAAGACCACGACGGGTACCCGACCGACTTCATCCTTCCGCAGTCCGGTCAAACGGCCGCCGAGGACATGGCCCGCAATAGCGTCGTCGGACAGCGCGAATACGTCTATCCGATGAACCAGCGCGCCGCGACGTTGTGGTACCACGACCACCGCATGGGCTATACCGGTGCCGCTGTGTGGCGCGGCCTGGCCGGATTCCACCTGGTCCGTGACGACGAGGAAGACGCGTTGCCGTTGCCCCGCGGCGGGCGGGATATCCCGCTGATGATCACCGATCGTGCCTTCGCCGCCGATGGCTCTTTCCGATACCCGGCCGCCGGTGGCGGCGGGGTCACCGCCGACTACATGAACGGCGTCCTCGGCGACGTCATCCTGGTCAACGGTGCGCCGTGGCCGGTGCTGCAGACCGATCCCGCCCGTTACCGCCTGCGGCTACTGAACGCATCCAACGCCCGCCGCTACCGGCTGCAGCTGGACCCACAGCCCCCCGGCGGTTCGGGGCTGGTACAGATCGGCAGTGACGGTGGGCTGCTGGCGCGGCCCGTAGGCCACGACTACATCGACATCGCTCCGGCCGAACGCTTTGATGTTGTGGTTGATTTCAGCCGCTACCGGCGCGGAACCCGGGTGCGGCTGCTCAATCGGTTGGGTGCCGAAAGCACAAGTGAGGTCATGCGATTCGACGTCGTCGGAGCCGACCTTTCCGACGACGCCACCATCCCCGACCGGCTCAGCAGCGGGCTTCCGGGTCTCGACCGACACGGCGCCGTCGCCACCCGGACGTTCCTCTTCCGCCCGAACAGAGGCGGCGTGTGGACCATCAACGACCTGTCGTATCAGCCGGGCCGGCCCCTGGCTCGCCCCAAGCTCGGCACATGCGAAGTCTGGCGGTTCATCACCGAGCTCCACCACCCCGTCCACGTGCACCTGAACCCGTTCCGGGTGATCTCCCGCAACGACCGCGCGCCCGGTCGGTTCGACGCGGGCTGGAAGGACACCGTCGATGTCCGGCCTGCCGAAGCGGTCGAAGTCCTCACCCGGTTCACCGACTACACCGGCTCATACCTGCTGCACTGCCACAACCTCGAGCACGAGGACATGGCCATGATGGCCGACTTCCGCACCGTCGATTGACCCACCGGGTGCCGCTGGCCGGCACCGATCCCTTCAACTGCGCCGTCGCGAGGCCTAGGGTCGGCGGTATGGCGCTCAGCGTGGAGATGATCACCTTCGACTGCAGCAATCCCGCGCAACTGGCCGGCTGGTGGGCCGAGCAGTTCGGCGGGACGACGCAGGAACTGCTCGCCGACGAGTTCACCGTGGTGAGTCTGGCCGACGGTCCCCGCCTCGGATTCCAGAAGGTGCCCGACCCCACGCCGGGGAAGAACCGGCTGCACCTCGACTTCAGCGCCGCCGACGTCGACGGCGAGGCGTCGCGGCTGACGGCCGCCGGGGCCACCGAGGTAGGCCGGCACTCGTTCGGCGCCAATTTCCGCTGGGTGGTGCTGGCCGACCCCGAGGGCAACGTCTTCTGCGTGGTCGGTCAATAGCCGCCGCGGCGAGCCGACGGCGATAGCGGCGTCACCCTAGACTGTCTGGCGTGACTGTCTCCGGGACGAGCGCCCGCACCCAGGCGATCGACACCGTCGAGCATGCCGCTGCCAGCCCCGACCAGCCGCAGCCGTTCGCCGAGCTGGGGCTCAAAGACGACGAGTACCAGCGCATTCGCGAGATCCTGGGCCGCAGGCCCACCGACACCGAGTTGGCCATGTACTCGGTGATGTGGAGCGAGCACTGCTCGTACAAGTCCTCCAAGGTTCACTTGCGCTACTTCGGCGAGACCACCACCGACGAGATGCGCGCCGGCATGCTCGCCGGCATCGGCGAAAACGCCGGCGTGGTCGACATCGGCGACGGCTGGGCCGTCACCTTCAAAGTGGAATCCCACAACCACCCGTCCTACGTCGAGCCGTACCAGGGCGCGGCGACGGGCGTCGGCGGCATCGTCCGCGACATCATGGCCATGGGCGCCCGACCGGTCGCCGTGATGGACCAGCTTCGGTTCGGCGCCGCCGACGCGCCCGACACGCGCCGCGTGGTCGACGGGGTGGTCCGCGGCATCGGCGGCTACGGCAACTCGCTGGGGCTGCCCAACATCGGCGGCGAGACCGTCTTCGACGCGTGCTACGCCGGCAATCCGTTGGTCAACGCGATGTGCGTGGGCGTGCTGCGCCAGGAGGACCTGCACCTGGCCTTCGCGTCGGGCCGCGGAAACAAGATCATCCTGTTCGGCGCGCGCACCGGGCTCGACGGCATCGGCGGGGTGTCGGTGCTGGCGTCGGACACCTTCGATGCCGAGAACTCCCGCAAGAAGCTGCCCTCGGTGCAGGTCGGTGACCCCTTCATGGAGAAGGTCCTCATCGAGTGCTGCCTCGAGCTCTACGCGGGCGGCCTGGTGATCGGCATCCAGGACCTCGGGGGAGCTGGATTGTCTTGTGCCACATCCGAACTGGCGTCGGCCGGGGATGGCGGGATGGCGATCGAACTCGACACCGTCCCGTTGCGGGCCAAGGACATGACGCCCGCGGAGGTGCTCTGCAGCGAGTCGCAGGAGCGGATGTGCGCGGTGGTCGCGCCGGAGAACGTGGACGCCTTCCTGGCGGTGTGCCGCAAATGGGAGGTGCTGGCCACGGTGATCGGCGAGGTCACCGACGGGGACCGGTTGCGGATCACCTGGCACGGCGAGACGGTCGTCGACGTGCCGCCGCGCACCGTCGCGCACGAGGGGCCGGTGTATCAGCGACCGGTCGCGCGGCCCGAATCACAGGACGCCCTGAACGCCGACCGGTCCACCCGCCTGCCGCGGCCGACGACGGGGGACGAGCTGCGCGCGACTTTGCTTGCGCTGCTGGGCAGCCCGCACCTGTGCAGCCGCGCCTTCATCACCGAACAGTACGACCGCTACGTGCGCGGCAACACCGTGCTGGCCGAGCACGCCGACGGCGGCGTGCTGCGCGTCGACGAAACCACCGGCCGCGGCATCGCGCTCTCCACCGACGCGTCGGGGCGTTACACGCTGCTCGACCCCTACGCGGGAGCGCAACTCGCGCTGGCCGAGGCCTACCGCAACGTCGCCGTCACCGGCGCGACACCGGTCGCGGTGACCAACTGCCTCAATTTCGGTTCTCCGGAAGACCCCGGGGTGATGTGGCAGTTCTCGCAGGCGGTCCGGGGGCTGGCCGACGGCTGTGCGGCCCTTGGCATCCCGGTGACCGGCGGCAACGTCAGCTTCTACAACCAAACCGGGTCGGCGGCGATCCTGCCCACGCCGGTCGTCGGTGTGCTCGGCGTCATCGACGACGTCGGCCGGCGCATCCCCACCGGCCTCGGTCGCGAACCGGGCGAGACCCTGATGCTGCTGGGCGACACGCGCGACGAATTCGACGGTTCCGTCTGGGCGCAGGTGACCGCCGACCATCTGGGTGGGTTGCCGCCCGCGGTCGACCTGGCGCGCGAGAAGCTGTTGGCAGAGGTGCTGACCGCGGCGTCCCGCGACGGGCTGGTGTCGGCGGCGCACGACCTGTCCGAAGGCGGCCTCGCGCAGGCCATCGTGGAGGCGGCGCTGGCGGGCGAAACCGGTTGCCGCATCGTGCTTCCCGAGGGCGCCGATCCGTTCGTGACGTTGTTCTCCGAGTCGGCGGGCCGGGTTTTGGTGGCGGTGCCGCGCACCGAGGAGAGCCGGTTCCGGGCGATGTGCGAGGCACGGGGGTTGCCCGCGGAGCGCATCGGCGTCGTCGACCAGGCCTCGGACGCGGTGGAGGTTCAGGGGCTGTTCACCGTGTCGCTGGCCGAGCTGCGCGAGACGTCGGAGTCGGTGCTGCCCCGCCTCTTCGGATGAGCCTTAGCGACGAATCCTGATGGGCGAGAGCCGTTTCCACCGGGCCCGCGCGTTCTCCCTGGCCGCCGCCCTGGTCGGCTGGAGCTTTGTCGGCCCGCGACTGCCCACCCGATGGCGGGTCACCCTGCAGGCCGGTGCGGCCGGCCTGCTGGTGCTGGCGACGCGCGCGCCGCTGGGCCTGGGACCGCCGCGGCTATGGGCCGGGCTGCGGCTGGGGTCGGCGGCCGGTGCGGCCGTGGCGAGCGCGGTCGCCGCGACGACGGCCGTGCCCTCGGTGCGGGCGTCCATGGCCGACCGGGATCCGGCCGGTTCGGTGCCCGGCTGGCTGCTGCTGCGGATTCCCGTCGGCACTGTTTGGGCCGAGGAGGCGGCGTTCCGTGCGGCGCTCACCGCCACGGCCTACGAGGCGTTCGGCCGGCCCCGCGGAAGGTTGTTGCAGGCGGCCAGCTTTGGGCTCTCGCACGTCGCGGACGCGCGCGCGGCGGGCGACCCGGTGGTGGGCACCGTGCTGGTGACGGGCATCGCGGGCTGGCTGTTCGGTTGGCTGGCAGACCGTTCCGGCAGCCTCGCCGCGCCGATGTTGGTGCACTTGGCCATCAATGAGGCCGGCGCGATCGCCGCGCTGAGCGTCGGGCGTCACGGGTTGATGGTGTAGTCGCCCAACTGGCGGCCCCACACGTGCTCGGTGAAAAGTGGTGAGCCCAGTTCGAAGTGGTTGTAGGGAGCCATGCTCGCGCCGGTGTCCATCACCAGGAAGGGCGCCGGCCACAACTGCCGGGTGATCGTCTGCCAACAGCCCGGTCGGCCGCCGGGGCCGCCCCTCGCATTGGTCCGCGGCAGATTCTCCGGCCAGATATACGGACTGGGCGCGCCGGTGATCGCGCCGGCCGCGTGGGCGCCCAGCGAATAACCGTTGTCGCCGAGGGCGTTGTGGATCTTGGGCGCGACGTCGTTGAAATTGCGGATGGTGCAGAAGATTTCGGGACTGTACTCGTCGAGCAGCTGGCTGGAGCCGACCAGATCCGCGGCCCCGCGCGTCAGGTACGGTCCGCCGCGTTCGAAGACGTCGGCGCCCGCACCGCCCAGCCCGGCCGCCGCCAGCAGCGCCGCGTCCAGATCGGATTGCTGGCGGTTGAGCGTGCGCGCCGTGGTCACCGCGTGTTCGAGCGCCTCCCACAGGTCCGGCGAGGCGTCGGCGTAGGTGTCGCCGAGGGCGGCCAGCCGCGCGAGGTCGGCGCGGATCTCGGGCATCCGGGGATTCACGTCGTCGAGGATCGTGTTGCCGTTGATCAAAGAGGCGCCGAACTTTTCGCCCAGTCCGGTCAGGGCTTGCGCGGCGCCGGCGAGCGTGAGATTCACCTTGACCGGATCCACCTTTTCCGCGATCGACACGAGCGTCTGGAACACGGTGTTGAATTCCGTGGTCACCGAGGTCGCCTCGATCACGGTCGACGGCGTGATCGACCGCGCCGCTGGGTGCGGAGGCGAACTCAGCGCGACGTACTTGTTGCCGAACACAGTGGTCGCCTTGATGGTGGCCGCGACATTGGCCGGAATCATCTCGACGTATCGGGGGGTGATGTCCAGCGCCACCTTGGCGGCCGGCTTGCCGTCGCGGGTGATCTCGGAAACGCCGGCCACCCGGCCGATCTGGACCCCGTTGTAGGTGACCTTGGACCCGGGATCCATCACCAGGCCCGCCCGGGCGGCCACCATCGTCAGCCTCGTGGTCCGCGTGAGGTCCCCCCGGAACTGCAGATACAGGAGCGACCCGACCACGCCCATGATGACGAGCGTCACGAGGCCGACGGACTTGTACGGTGGCCCGCGCCGCAAGCGACGACGCTCCATGAGTTTGAGACCCTAGGGTATGGCCGCCCGTCAAAAGGCCGATCCGGCAAAGACCCGGCAGGCCGTGTTGGCCGTCGCGGACTGGCTGCGCGACGAATCCCGGCCCGCCCCCGACCGCGAGAGCCTCGCCGCCGCCGTCCGGCTCACCGCCCGCACCCTGGCCGCCGTGGCGCCCGGCGCCAGCGTCGAGGTGCGGATCCCGCCGTTCGCCGCGGTGCAGTGCATCGCCGGGCCCCGGCATACCCGCGGCACCCCGCCCAACGTGGTGGAGGCCGATGCGCGCACCTGGCTGCTGCTGGTGGCCGGGATGCTGTCGTTTTCGGCGGCGAGGGCCGCCGGCGCGCTGCGCCTTTCCGGGTCTCGAGCGGGTGAGATCGAACACTGCCTGCCGCTGTTCGATGTCGGCTGAAGTTAACCCTGAACTGCAGCTTTAGGGTCGGACGAGGGAATTTCCGGCGCTCAACACGCGCTGTAAATTCGCGGTCGCGGGTGTCCGACCCGTAGACTCCGTTACGTCACCAACCGTTCCCCGGGGAGCCGCCCAATCGTGACCGTCGCAGGAGCCGAAGCACCCGAGCAGGACCTGAACTCGCCCCGTGAAGAGTGTGGTGTATTCGGGGTCTGGGCCCCTGGCGAGGATGTCGCAAAGCTCACCTATTACGGCTTGTACGCGCTGCAGCATCGCGGGCAGGAAGCCGCGGGTATCGCCGTCGCCGACGGATCCCAGGTTCTCGTCTTCAAAGACTTGGGCTTGGTCAGCCAGGTGTTCGACGAGCAGACGCTCGCGGCCATGCAGGGACACGTTGCCATCGGGCATTGCCGCTACTCCACCACGGGCGACACCACGTGGGAGAACGCGCAGCCGGTGTTCCGCAACACCGCCGCCGGCACCGGCGTCGCGCTGGGCCACAACGGAAATCTGGTCAACACCGCCGAGCTCGCCGCCCGCGCACGCGACGCCGGCCTGATCGCCCGGCGCTGCCCCGCCCCCGCGACGACGGACTCCGACATCTTGGGCGCGCTGCTGGCCCACGGCGCCGCGGATTCCACCCTGGAGCAGGCGGCGCTGGACCTGCTGCCGACCGTGCGCGGCGCCTTTTGCTTGACGTTCATGGACGAGAACACGCTGTATGCGTGCCGCGATCCGCATGGGGTTCGGCCACTTTCGCTCGGACGCCTGGACCGCGGCTGGGTGGTGGCCTCCGAAACGGCCGCGCTCGACATCGTCGGCGCATCGTTCGTGCGCGATATCGAGCCGGGCGAGCTGCTGGCGATCGATGCGGACGGGGTGCGCTCCACGCGTTTCGCCAACCCCACGCCCAAGGGCTGCGTCTTCGAGTACGTCTACCTGGCCCGCCCGGACAGCACGATCGCCGGAAGGTCCGTGCACGCGACCCGGGTGGAGATCGGCCGCCGGCTGGCCCGTGAATGCCCCGTCGAAGCCGATTTGGTGATCGGGGTGCCCGAGTCGGGCACGCCCGCCGCGGTCGGGTACGCGCAGGAATCCGGCATCCCGTACGGGCAAGGCCTGATGAAGAACGCATACGTCGGGCGAACCTTCATCCAGCCGTCCCAGACCATCCGCCAGCTCGGTATCCGGCTGAAGCTCAACCCGCTTCGCGAGGTCATCCGCGGCAAGCGGCTGATCGTCGTCGACGACTCGATCGTGCGCGGCAACACCCAGCGCGCGCTGCTGCGCATGCTGCGGGAGGCCGGCGCCCTCGAAGTCCATGTGCGCATCGCGTCGCCGCCCGTGAAGTGGCCCTGCTTCTACGGCATCGACTTCCCGTCGCCGGCGGAGTTGATCGCCAATGCCGTGCAAGACAAAGAGGAAATGCTCGAAGCGGTACGGCACGCCATCGGGGCGGACACCCTCGGCTACATCTCGCTGCGCGGCCTGGTCGCGGCGTCCGAGCAACCGGCATCGCGGCTCTGCACCGCGTGCTTCGACGGCAAGTATCCGATCGAACTGCCCGAGGAGACGGCCTTGGGCAAGAACGTCATCGAGCACATGCTCGCCAACGCCGCGCGGGGAGCCGGGCTGGACGATCTGGCGCCCGACGAAGTGCCGATCGTCCACTGACGGACGCCGGATCCGCCCCTTCCAAGACGTTTGATAACGGCGGTGGGCGGCGCCCGGTAGCCTTTATCGCGATGACGGATCCCGGAAAAAGCCCCGGACGAAACCCGGGCAGCCACGGCATCACCTACGCGTCGGCCGGGGTGGACATTGAGGCCGGCGACCGCGCCGTTGCTGTCTCTTATACACATCT
>NZ_LATC01000024.1:0-55253 GCF_001414075.1 Mycobacterium sp. UM_11
GGCGGAGCCCGGGTGAAGCGGGTCACGAATATAGACGGAGTGATCGCGAACGCGGGCGGAGCCCGGGTGAAGCGGGTCACGAATATAGAAGGAGTCTGACGTGTACGACATGCCTGCCGAAATCGACGTCCAAGCCGACGGTCCGCTGCGGATCATCACCTTGAACCGGCCGGACTCGCTCAATTCGGTCAACGACGACCTGCACGTCGGGCTCGCGCGCCTGTGGCAGCGATTGACCGATGACCCCAGTGCCCGCGCGGCGGTCATCACCGGGGCGGGCAGGGCGTTTTCGGCCGGCGGGGATTTCTCGTATCTCAAGGAGCTGTCGGCCGATGCGGACCTGCGGGCCAAGACCATTCGGGACGGCCGCGAGATCGTGCTGGGTATGGCGCGGTGCCGTATTCCGGTGGTGGCCGCGGTCAACGGCCCGGCCGTCGGGCTCGGCTGCAGCCTGGTGGCGCTGAGCGACATCGTCTACATCGCCGAAGAGGCCTACCTCGCCGATCCGCACGTGCAGGTGGGATTGGTTGCCGCCGACGGCGGCCCGCTGACCTGGCCGCTGCACATCAGCCTGCTGCTGGCCAAGGAGTTCGCGTTGACGGGCACCCGGATCAGCGCGCAGCGCGCCGTCGAACTCGGGCTGGCCAACCACGTCGCCGCCGACCCGCTCGCGGAGGCGATCGCGTGTGCCAAAAAGATTTTGGAGCTGCCCCAGCAGGCGGTCGAAAGCACCAAGCGGGTGCTCAACATTCACCTCGAGCGGGCGGTGCTGGCCAGCCTGGACTACGCCCTGTCGGCCGAGCACCAGTCGTTCACGACCGAAGACTTCCGGTCGATCGTCACCAAGCTGGCGGCCGGCAAGAACTGAGGGCACCGCTCAGTCGTGCAGCCGCAGAAAGTCGCGCATCACTCGGTCGAACTTGTCCGGCTCCTCGATGAAGGGCATGTGAGCGGTCGACTCGAACAGCTCATAGCGCGAGCCGGCGATGCGTTGGTGCATCTCCCACATATGTTCGGGCACGCATTCGTCGAACCTGCCGGCCAGGATCAGGGTCGGCAGGGTGATTTCGGCTAACCGGTCGAAGACGTCCCAGTCGCGGACCGTCCCGACGATGCGAAAGTCGCTCGGCCCGAACATGGTCTCGAAGATGTCGGTGCCCATGTTGGCGAAAGCTTGCAAAAGCTCTGCGGGCCAGGGGCGTACGCGGCACAGGTAGGTCTCGTTCCAGGTGCGGATGGCGTCCTGGTATTCCGCCGCATGCGTGGTACCGGCGGCCTCGTGCCGATCGATGGCCGATTGCGTTTCGGGATCGAGCTCGGCTTTCAGACGGGCCACCATCTGCGAGAACTGCGGGATGGACGCGATGCTGTTCGAAATGGTGAGGCTGACGGCGCGCGACGGTACGTCGAGCGCGTACTGCTGCGCCATCATCCCGCCCCACGAGTTGCCGAAGAGGTGAAAGCCGTTGAGGCCAAGGCCCTTTACGACGGCGTCCATTTCGGCAACCGACCGTTGCATGGTCCACAAGTCGCGGTTCGCGGGGCGCTCGGAGTTGCCGCATCCGAGCTGGTCCCAGAAGATGACTACGCGCTCGTCGGCCAACCGCTCCAGCGAACGCAGGTAGGTGTGCGGCAACCCGGGCCCGCCGTGCACGACGAGCAGCGGAAGGCCCGGTCCGCCGCCGACGCGCTCGAACCACACGTTGCCGCCCGGAACCGCGATCATTCCGTCCATTGCCGACGAGCCTCCTGGTTGGCGAGCAGACGCAGAATCGCACCACGCGATGCTGGTATATGCGATTTTGCGACTGCTCGCGAGCCGACCTCTCCTTGCAACGCTGACTCTCAGAATGAGAGAATAGTGTTCTCATAAATCGCGGGGGTCGTCGAACCCCCGCAACGCGCTCGCCGAACTGGAGAAGACCCGTGCCTGACGCCGTCATCGTGTCCGCCACCGTCCTCGAGGTGCCAGCCCCCTAAATGGACATCCCCGAGTTGATCGAGGGCGCGCGCAAGGGATCTCCGCGCGCGGCGGGTCGGCTCCTTTCCCTGGTCGAGGGCGATCGCCGCGACGAGGTGCTCGCCGGTATCGAGCCGTCACCGGTGAACGTCATCGGCATCACCGGGCCGCCGGGCGCGGGCAAGTCCACGACGATCGCCGCGCTCGTCGGGGCCTACCGGGAGCGGGGGGACCGGGTGGCGGTATTGGCCGTGGACCCGTCGTCACCGTTCAGCGGGGGGGCCCTGCTGGGCGACCGCATCCGAATGGCCGCGCACATCAACGACTCCGACGTGTTGATCCGGTCGGTGGCCACCCGCGGTCACCTCGGGGGCCTGGCCGCCGCGGTCCCCGCGGCCATCCGGCTGCTCGGGGCGATCGGTTACCACGTGGTCCTGCTCGAGACGGTGGGGGTGGGGCAGTCCGAGATCGAGATCGCCGCCGTCGCCGACCCGACCGTCGTCATCCTCAATCCCGGTGCCGGCGACGCGATCCAGGTCGCCAAGGCGGGCGTGCTGGAGGTCGCCGACATCGTCGTCGTCAACAAGGCGGACCGCGACGGCGCCGAACAGACCGTGCGGGATCTGCGCGCCGAGACCGATGCGCCGATCGTGACCCTCGTCGCGGCCCGCGGCGAGGGGATTGCGGAGCTGGTGGCCGCGATCGAAGACCACCACCGTGCCGACAGCCGCGCCCGCCGGCTGGCCCGCGCCCGGGCGCAGATCCTGTCGCTGGCCCAAACCCGGCTGCGGGGCAGGCCGGAGCTCGACCGGCTCGCCCAGACCGTCGTCGACGGTGACCAGGACCCGTACTCGGCGGCCGACCAGCTGCTCTCACCGACCGCCCGGGACCAGGACTAAGGGCTCGTCCTGTCCCCCGATCGGGGGAACCCGGATTCACCCCGTTCGCGGACCGATCGGCGGAGTTGCGCCCGGGCAAATCTCCCTACCTTGATCTTGTGCCCAACGGCACGATCCGCGATGAGTGAGGAGACCCGGCACATGGCTCGCAACCCCGAAATGTCGGCCGCAAACGTCGGCGAGCAGCTGGAGCTGTACCGCCGCATGTGGGTCCTGCGACTGCTCGACATGGCGCTCGAAGAGTCGCGCATCGACGGGTTGCTCAACGGACCCATGGTGGCCGCGTTCGGCCAGGAGGCCGTGGCCGTCGGAACCATCGCCGCCCTGCGGCCGGGCGACATCATGAGCACCTCGATCCGCCATTTCGAGCACGCCCAGCGGGTCGGCCATCTCCTTCCCCTGGGGCCGGCCATCGCCGAGATGATCACCCCCCGCCCGGCCGTGGCCGTCGGTCGGAAGGAAAGCCCGTTCGCGACCGAATGGAAGCAGATCTTCGCCGGCGCCGACCCGTTGCGGCAGTCGATCCTGTTCGCGCTCGGCGACGCCTATGCCCAGCAGGTGGCCGGCGAGGGCAAGGTCACGCTGTGCGTCATCGGGGATGACGCGGTGAACTCCGCCGAGTTCAAATCGGCCGCCGCCATAGCGTTGTCGTGGCGGCTCCCGGTGGTGTTCGTTGTCGAGAACATCCGCGAGGCATCCGGCGTGCGCCGGGGCCCACGCGAGCGCCACGGACTACCGGTGCTGTCGGTGGACGGCAAAAACGTTGGGGCCGTGTATGACTCGGTCTCCCAAGCGGCGGATCGCGCGAGCGCCGGCGGTGGACCCAGCATGGTCGAGGCGGTCACCTACCGCACCAACCACCCCTCCGGCGTCGACCCCCTGGTTTTCGCCCGGCGCGAGCTGACCCGCGCCGGTGTGAGCGCCGGCCACCTCTACGAGGTGGAGCGCCGCGCTCGCCACCTGGTGGCCGAGGCCGCGGCCTTCGCGAACGCGCTGCGGGTAGAGGGGGCGGCGGCCGTCAGCGAGCCGGACCACTGGTCGGCCGCTAGCTGAGCAGTCCTTGCCGCATCGCCTCGGCGACGGCGGCCGCGCGATCGCTGACGCCGAGCTTTTCGTAGAGGCGTTGCACGTGCGTCTTGACCGTCGACGGGGCGACGTACAGTTCGCCGGCGATCGCGGGGATGCTTTGACCACGCGCGATCCGGTTCAGCACCTCGCGTTCTCGCGCGCTGAGGACGGGTCCGGTCGGCTCGGCCCGGTGGCGGATCTCCGCGGTGAGGCCGCCGACCAGGGCGGGCGCCACCACGTCGCGGCCCTGCGCACAGTCGAGGACGGCCTTGACGATCTCGCTGCGGGTCGAGTCCTTCAGCACGAACCCGGCGGCGCCCTGCTGCAATGCCTGGTACACGATGGCGGGCTCGTCGTGTGCCGAAATCAGCAGCACCCGGGTCGGCAATTCCTGCTTGCGCACCGCCGCCGCCACCTGCCCGCCGTCCATGCGGGGCATCCGGAAATCGAGCAGCGCGACATCGGGCCGGTGCTGCTTGATCAATTCCAATGCCGCCGAGCCGTCCTCCGCCTCGGCGACCACATCCACCGAACCGCTCGCTGCTAGCGCACGCACCACGCCCTCACGAAAGAGCGGGTGATCGTCGCCCACAACCACCCGCACCATGTCGGGCGTCGCTGGGCCGGCCATGGCGATGAGTTTAGCCCGCAAAGCGTCGATCGAATTGGAGAAATGTCCGTTACGTGTCCGGGCGCTTTGCCGTGAGGTGAGCGCGTGGGTGAGTACTGTGTTCGCGTGGCGGTCGCCAGCGACGCGGAACTGGGCCGGGTGCGCAAGCTTCACCAGCTGCGCTCCTACCGACTCGCGTCGGTCCTGCGGGTGGGCGTGGTGGGTCTCATGGTGGCTGCCATGCTCAGCGGCACCCGCCGATCGGAGTGGGCTCAGCAAACTCAGCTGATCGTGGCGTACGCGGTTGTCGCGACGTGCGCGCTGGCGCTGGCCTTCCCGCGCAGCCGGCGATCGCTCGGCCGCGGCCGGCTGGCCCAGGTCGGCCGCCTGGAGCCGTTCGCGTTCACCGTCATCGACGTTGTCGTGCTGACGGTCTTTCAGATTTTGTCCACCAACGGACTCCATCCCTTGCTCATCATGACGGCGCTCCCGATCCTGATCGGCCTCGATGTCTCGTCCCGGCGGGCGACGGTGGTGCTGATCTTTTCGATGGTGGGTTTCGCGATCGCGGTCCTCGAGGACCCGGAGATGGTCGGCTCGATCGGCGTCACCGAGGCCACGTTTCGGTTCCTGCTGTACGGATTCCTGTGTGTCACAGCGTTTGTGGCCGTTCGGGTCGAGGAGCGGCACACCCGTTCGGTGGCCGGGCTCAGCACGCTGCGCGAGGAGCTGCTCGCTCAGACGATGACCGCGTCCGACGTCGAGCAACGGCGGATATCGGAATCCATTCACGACGGTCCGCTGCAGGACATCCTGGCGGTGCGCCAGGAACTCGTCGAGTTGGACGCGGCGCTACCCGGTGATGACCGCGTCGCGCGCGCGATGGCCGGTCTGCAGTTGGCCTCGGAGCGACTGCGGCAGGCGACTTTTGAGCTGCATCCGGCCGTCCTCGAGCAGGTCGGCTTGGCGGCCGCGGTCCAGCAACTGGCCACCGTGACCGCCCAACGATCCGGTATCGAGATTCAGACCGACATCGATTACCCGATTCGCAGCGAGATCGACCCGGTGGTCTTCGGCGCGGTGCGTGAGCTGCTGTCCAACGTGGTGCAACATTCGCGGGCCGACAGCGCCTCGATCATGCTCGGCATCACCGACGAGACCTGCGTCTTGCATGTGATCGACAACGGCGTGGGGTTCGACGACGAGACGATGGCGCGCCGCCTGGGCGAAGGCCACATCGGAGTCGCTTCCCACCGGGCCCGCATCGAGGCCGCCGGGGGAAGGTTCGTCTTCCTCGACGGCCCGGTGGGCACCCACGTCTGCATCGAGCTGCCGATCGCGAGATAGGCCGACGTCGCGCGTCCCGTTACTTCAGGTCGACGGACTTCCCGGTGGCGGCCGCGTGGCCGGCGCGGTAGCCGAAAACCATTGCCGGACCTAATGTCCCGCCCGCACCGCCATAGGCCCGTCCGGTGACGCCACCCATCGCATTGCCCGCGGCGAACAGCCCGGGTATCGGGTCGCCGTCGACGTGCAGCACGCGCCCGTCGCGATCGGTGCGGGGGCCGCCCTTGGTGCCCATCGCGCCGATGCACACCGGCACCGCATAGTAGGGGGCGGTGTCGATCGGGCCGAGGGTCTTGCCGGCGAGGGTGGTCGCGCTGCCGTCGCCCCAATAACCGTCGTAAGCACTGGAGCCGCGCCCGAAGTCGGGGTCGGCCCCGGCCGCCACGTGGCGGTTCCAGTCCTCGACGGTGCGGATCAAGCCGTCGGCGTCGATGCCCGCCTTGGCGGCCAACTCGGTGAGGTCGGCCGACTCGCAGAACCAGTCCGGAACGGGCTGTCCCGGTTCGACACCCAGGAATCCGTAGCGCTGCAAGTGAATTGCATCGAACACCATCCAGCCGCGGTCGTTGACGTAGCCACCGCGGGGATCGAGGTAGTGGAAGGCGCCGGCCATAGAGTTGTAATCGCATGCCTCGTTGACGAAGCGGCGCCCCGCCGAGTTGACGATTATGCTGCGTGGCCGCGTTCGTTCCAACCGCACGCTGCGGCTGCGTGGCCTGCCGTCGATGGTGTCACCGGGGATCTGCACGATCGGCACCCACCAGGCCTCGCCCATGTTCGCCAGATCGGCGCCGTGTGCCATCGCCATGCGCAGGCCGTCCCCGGTGTTGTTGGGCGGAGAGACCGCGCCGTGCATCGGGCCACGCAGAAAGGCCTGCGCCAGAGCGGGATCCCATTCGAAGCCGCCGGTGCCCAGGATGACGCCGTGCCGGGCGCGAACGTTGACGGTGCGTCCCGCAAGGCCGATCCGCACCCCGGTGATTTCCCCGCCCTCGCCGATCAGCTGTTCGGCGCGCGCGCCGGTGTGCGGGGTGACGCCGGCATCCAGCAGGCCTTTGAGGAGCCCCGCGATCAGCGCGGTGCCGGCGACGCAGAGGTGGCCGGTTCGTTCGTCGATCGCCGCGTGCAGACGCGCCCTGGTCTCGGCGTCGAAACCGACGTTGGACCAGTCGGCGGGAAACGACGTGATCCGCGTGGCCCATTCGCCCAACTGCGCGAGGTCGAAGGGAGCGGCAGTGAGCGATCGGCCTCCGGTCGGTTGCCCGCCCGGCAATTCGGGCTGATAGTCGGGGAAGCCGGTGGCGATCTCGAAGCGCAGGCCGCTGTGTGCCTCGACGAAGTCGAGCATGGCCGGACCGGTGTGCACGAACGTCTCGACCAGCTCGTCGTCCATCGAGCCGAGGGACTGCGCGCGCAGGTATCGCAGCGCATCGGCGGTCGTCAATTCCCCTTCGGGCGAACGATTATGGGCGGGAATCCACACCACGCCGCCCGACACCGCGGTGGTGCCGCCAACGGTTGGCGCCTTCTCGAAGACCTCCACCGAGGCCCCGGACGCCACCGCGGTGAGGGCGGCGGTAAGCCCGGCGCCGCCACTGCCGAGTACGACTACGTCGGCTTGCATGTCCCACGACATGGATCGGTATCCCTTCAGCTCAGCAGTTCGGACAACTGCCTCGCGGCTTTGACGACCGCATCTTTTCCGCGCATCACCACGTCTTCCCGGTGCGAAATGAGGTTGATGCAGGTTGGCGGGGACGGGGCCGGGCGGCGCACCGCGACGGCGAGGCCGTAGGTGTTCGGCTCGATTTCGCCGTACGTGGTCACCCACCCGCATTCGCGTGCCCGGGTGACCAGGTCCCGTTCTCCCGGACGCGGGGGCATGCTCGCGAGCAAGGCGATTCCGGCGGCGCCGCGGTTCAGGGGGTATCGGCTGCCTTCGTGAAACGACAGTTGGTAGGCCACGTGGCTGGGCACGATGACCGCGATGGCCACCTGCTGGTCGCCCTCGGCGATGAGCAACGAAACCGTGGTGCCGAGCTCGTCGGCCAGCGCGCGCAGCGTCGGCAGGCTGAGCTGGCGCACGTTGCGGTCGAATGATGCGCCCAGGACGGCGAGTCCGGCGGCGGGCCGATAGCGGCCGTCCTCTCCCTTGGCCACCAGCCGGAACTCCGCCAGCGTCGTCAGCAGCCGGTAGGCGATCGTGCGATGAACCCCGACTTGGTCGGCGAGCTGCTGCACGGTCAGCCCGGCGGGGGACTCCGCGACCATTTGCAGCGCGGTCAGCCCCCGGGCCAGCGTCTGCGAACCCGTTCCCGAACCGGTCACAGCCTTGACAGACCCAGGCCCGAGAGCGAAGCTCTATATATAACGCACATCAGTGTGCGATATTAGCACACAAGATACGTCGAAAACGAGAACGAGATTTCCCCGACTTTGGGCCAGAGAGGCATCGTGGCGGAGTTCGAGAGCATCTGGAGCGATCTTCAGGGCGTCGCGTTTGAGCAGGGCTACCTCCACGCCGGCGGGGTGCGGACCCGCTACCTGCGGGCCGGCGACCCGGGCAAGCCGGTGCTGATGCTGCTGCACGGGTCCGGCGGCCACGCCGAGGCGTACGTCCGCAACCTCGCGGCGCACGCCGAGCACTTCTGGACTTGGTCCATCGACATGCTGGGCCACGGCTACACCGACAAGCCGGGCCACCCGCTGGAGGTCCGCCACTACGTCGAGCACCTGATGGCCGTCCTGCGCACCATCGGCGTCGATCGCGCCGGCATCAGCGGCGAATCGCTGGGCGGCTGGGTGGCGGCCCGCGCCGCGATCGACCATCCCGACGTGGTGGACCGGCTCGTCCTCAACACCGCCGGCGGCTCCCAAGCCGATCCCGTGGTGATGAAGCGGATCATCACCTTGTCGATGGCGGCCGCCGAGGACCCGACGTGGGAGACGGTGCAAGCGCGGATCAAGTGGTTGATGGCGGACAAGTCCAAGGACTACGACGACTTGGTCGCCAGCCGCCAGCGCGTCTATCGCCAACCGGGATTCGTCGATGCCATGCGCGACATCATGGCGTTGCAGGACCCCGAGATTCGGGCGCGCAACATCATCGGCCCGGACGAATACGGCGCGATCATCGCGCCGACGCTGGTGCTGTGGACCAGCGACGACCCCACCGCCGACGTCGCCGAGGGTCGCCGCATCGCGTCGATGATCCCGGGAGCGCGTTTCGAGGTGATGCCCGGCTGCGGGCACTGGCCGCAGTACGAGGATCCCAAGACCTTCAATCGGTTGCACCTCGACTTCCTGCTGGGGCGGTGATGGTCGACGCGGGGCGTGAGCCGGCGGGGATCGAGACCGACGTTGTCGTGGTCGGGGCGGGACCGGTCGGCCTGACGTTGGCCAATATCCTTGGCCTGCGCGGCATCCGCACGGTCGTGGTCGAAGAACGCGACACGCTGATCGACTATCCACGCGGCGTGGGGCTCGACGACGAGGCGCTGCGGACGTTCCAGTCGGTGGGGCTGGCCGACCGGGTCGTCCCGCACACGGTGCCCAACCAGATCCTGCGTTTCGTCGACGCCAAGCGCCGCGTGCTCGCCGAAATGGCCCCGCCCGATGCGCGTTTCGGTTGGCCGAAGCGTAACGGGTTCGTCCAACCGCTTGTCGACGCCGAACTGCTGGCGGGCCTGGACCGGTTCGAGCACGTCGACGTGTGGTGGGGCCGTCCGATGACGGCATGCCGGGAAGACTCCGACGGCGTGATCGTCGAACTCGGCGGCGGACGCGACCACGAATCGTCCAGCCTACGAACGCGTTACGTGGTCGGCTGCGACGGCGGTCGCAGCATGACCCGCCGCATGATGGGCGTGTCCTTCGACGGGACGACATCCTCGACGCGCTGGCTGGTGGTCGACATCGCCAACGACCCGCTCGGCCACCCCAACAGCGAGGTCGGCGCCGACCCCGAACGTCCGTACGCCTCGATCTCGATCGCGCACGGAATCCGGCGGTTCGAGTTCATGATTCACGCCGACGAAACCGACGAGCAGGCCGAAGACCCGGCGTTCCTGAGCCAGATGCTGGCCCGGATGGTGCCGCACCCGGAGCGTGTCGACGTGATCCGGCGGCGCGTGTACACCCACCACTCGCGGATCGCCGGCGCGTTCCGCAAGGGCCGGCTGCTGCTGGCCGGGGACGCCGCGCACCTGATGCCGGTCTGGCAGGGCCAGGGCTACAACAGCGGAATCCGCGACGCGGCCAATCTCGGTTGGAAGCTCGCCGCGGTCGTGAGCGGCCGGGCCGACGAGAAGCTGCTGGACACCTACGACATCGAGCGGCGCAAGCACGCGCGGGCGATGATCGACCTCTCCACCATGGTGGGGCGAGTGATCTCGCCGACCAACCGCCGGGTGGCCGGCGCGCGCGACCTGCTGGTGCGGTCCGCGTCGATCGTGCCGTCGCTCAAGCGCTATGTGCTGGAGATGCGGTTCAAACCGATGCCCCGTTACGAGCAGGGCGCCGTCGTGCACAGCGCGCCCGGCCGGGCGGATTCACCGGTGGGTACCCTGTTCATCCAGCCACGGGTCGACACCCGCGAGCAGCGGGACGTGTTGCTGGACGACGTAATCGGCGACTGGTTCGCCGTGCTGTGCTGGAACAACAACCCGCGCAGGATACTCGGCGACGTCGCCTTCGCGAACTGGAAAGCGTTGGGCGCGAGGTTCATCGCGCTGCGACCCCTGACCCAGCTGCATTGGACCGGACACGACGATCCCGACGTCGTGATCGTCGGCGACCGTGGCGGCGCCGTCAAATCTTGGTTCGACACCCATCAGGAGTCGGTGTTGTTCCTGCGTCCCGATCGGTGCATCGCCGGCGCCTGCATCGCCCAGCTCGCCCCCGACCTGAGCGCCGCGCTCCTTGCCGCGCTCACCCTCATCCCGAGAGGGGGTGACACGCAAAGTGGCACTGGCTCTGTGCTGTATGTCGCACAGCCCGCTCCTGAATCTTCCGGGGCCGCCGCAGGACCTGGTTGACGACATCGAAGCCGCGATCGCCCACGCGCGACAGTTCGTCGCCGACTACGACCCCGAACTCGTCGCCATCTTCTCCCCGGACCACTACAACGGGTTCTTCCACAAGATGATGCCGCCCTTCTGTATCGGCACGAGCGCCAACGGGGTTGGGGATTACGGCACCCATGCCGGCCCGCTGGACGTTCCCGAGCAGCTCGCCACCGACTGCGCGGAAGCCGTGCTCGACGCCGGGGTCGACATTGCGGTTTCGGCCTGCATGGAGGTGGATCACGGCACCGTCCAGCCGCTCGAGAAGCTGTTCGGCGAGGCCACTTCCCGCCCGGTGATACCGATCTTCATCAACGCGATCGGTCTGCCGCTGGGGCCATTACGTCGTTGCCGTGCGCTCGGGACCGCGGTCGGCTCGTATCTGGCCACGCTGGACAAGCGGGTGTTGCTGCTGGGATCCGGCGGCCTTTCACACAGCCCGCCGGTGCCCACCCTGGCCACCGCGCCGCCGCCGGTGCTCGAGCGCATCGTGCACGGCCGGCCGATGACGGCCGAGCAGCGGCAGGCCCGGCAGGCCGCCGTGATCGATGCGGCCAAGCGCTTCGCGGCAGGCGACAGCGAACTGCAGGCGTTGAACCCGGTGTGGGATCAGCGCTTTCTCGAGATCATCGACGGCGGGTGGCTGGACGAACTCGACCAGTGGTCGAACTCGTTCGTCGCCCACGAGGGCGGCAGCTCGGCCCAGGAAATCCGAACGTGGGTCGCGGCGTTCGCGGCGCTGGCCAGCGCCGGGCCCTACGACACCGTCGAGCGCTACTACAAACCGGCCGCCGATCTGATCGCCGGCTTCGCCATCAGAACGGCCGTGCCGAAATGACCGGCGTGGAGCGCGGTTTCGACCACGTCGTCGACGTGCTCGTCGTCGGCTCGGGCGGCGGAGGGATGACGGCCGCCCTGACGGCCAACGCCGCCGGCCTGGACGCGCTGGTCGTGGAGAAGTCCTCGTTCTTCGGTGGTTCCACCGCGCTGTCCGGGGGCGGCATCTGGGTGCCGGGGGCGCCCGCGCAGCGCAGGGAGGGCTACGCGCCGTCACCCGAAGGCGTGGTCGAGTACTTGCGGCGGATCACCGACGGACTCGTCAGCGAGGCGCGGATACGGCAGTACGTCGAATCCGCGCCCAAGATGCTCGCCTTACTCGAACGGCTCTCCGGCTGGTGTGAATTCGTCTGGAAGCCCGGTTACGCGGACTACTATCCGGAACTTCCTGGCGGGTCCGAACTCGGCAGCACGATCAACGTGCCGCCCATCGACCTGCGCGAGCTGGGCCCCGACGAGCAGCGCCTCCTGCGACCCCTCGCATTGGCACCCAAGGGAATCTGGCTGGGACCCAAGGAACTTCGGACCTTCTACCGGATCCGGCAATCCTGGGCCGGCAAGGGCGTATTGCTCAAGCTGATCGCGCGGATGGTCAGGGCGCGGGTGTTCGGCGAGCGGATGGCCGCCATCGGGCAGTCCCTGGCGGCCCGCCTCAGACTGACCATGACCGAACGTGGCATCCCGCTGTGGCTGGACTCGCCGATGACCGAGTTGCTCACCGACGCCGACGGCGCGGTGACGGGTGCGGCGGTGGAACGAAACGGAATCCAGCAGCGGATCGGCGCGCGCTGCGGCGTCATCCTGGCTTCCGGCGGCTTCGACCATGACCTGGCCTGGCGCAAGGAGCTGCTGCCCGTGGTTGACCAGGACTGGAGTTTCGGTAACCCCGCCGCCATGGGAGACGGCATCCGCGCGGCCCAAAAGCTGGGCGCCGCAACCGACCTGCTCGACGAGGCCTGGTGGTTTCCCGCCATCCAATGGCCGGATGGCCGCATGCAATTCATGCTCAACGAACGCATGATGCCGGCACAGTTCATCGTCAACGGCGACGGCAAGCGCTTCATCAACGAGGCGGCGCCCTACATGGACTTCGGCCACGCCATGATCGATGGCCACAAGAGCGGGGTCACCCACATCCCCTGCTGGCTGATCACCGACCACAGGTCGTGGAATCGCTACGTCATCGGCGGGCACCTTCCCATCCCCAAGATCCCGGGTGCGCCGGTGCCCACCGGCCGTAAGGTCCCCCGGGCTTGGCTCGAATCCGGCGTCGTCAAGGCGGCGAGGACGTGGGCGGAGATGGCCGCCGCGATCGGCGTGCCGGCCGCGAATCTGGCCGAAACCGCCCGCCGCTTCAACGAACTCGCCCGCAGGGGTCACGACGACGATTTCCGCCGGGGGGACAGCGTCTACGACAACTACTACGGCGATCCGACCCTGCCCAACCCGAACCTGCGCCCGCTGGGCGACCCGCCCTACTACGCGTTCCGGATCGTCCTCGGCGACCTCGGCACCTCGGGCGGCCTGCGCACCGACGAATACGCGCGGGTGCTGACCGACGACGACAGCGTGCTGCCCGGACTGTACGCGGTGGGAAATACCTCCGCGCCGGTGATGGGACGCAGCTACGCCGGGGCGGGCGCCACCATCGGCCCCGCGATGACCTTCGGGTTTGTTGCGGCGAATCACATTGCCGCACATGCAGCCGACCGGACCCTTAATTCTCATAGGAGGTAGCAATGAAAGTATCGCTGTTCTACGAGTTCGCCCTGCCGCGGCCGTGGGCGCCCGACGACGAGCACGTCATGATGCAAGAGTGCCTCGACGAGGTGGAGGCCGCGGACAAAGCCGGCTTCTCCACCGTCTGGCTGACCGAGCACCACTTCCTCGAGGAGTACTGCCACTCGACGGCGCCCGAGATCTTCCTGGCCGCGGCCAGCCAGCGGACCAAGAACATCCGGCTGGGATTCGGCATCATGCACCTGCCGCCGGTGGTCAATCACCCGGCCCGCGTCGCCGAGCGCATCGCCACCCTCGATTTGCTCTCCAACGGCCGCGTCGAGTTCGGCACCGGGGAATCGTCCTCGGTCGGTGAGCTGGGCGGGTTCAACATCGATCCCGCCGACAAACGGGCACAGTGGGAGGAGGCCCTCGAGGTCTCGATTCGCTGCATGATCGAGGAGCCGTTCACCGGCTTCAACGGCGAGCACGTCCAGATGCCGGCGCGCAACGTCGTTCCCAAGCCGCTGCAGAAGCCGCATCCGCCGGTCTGGGTCGCGTGCACGCGGCCGGCCAGCGTGCAGATGGCCGCCCAAAAGGCGATCGGCGCCTTGAGTTTCGCCTACACCGGTCCAGGCCCGCTGACCGAGCGGGTGAACGGCTACTACAAGGAATTCGAAGAAAACGGCGTGCCCGTCACGCCGCGCATCAATCCGAACATCCTGGCCATCGGCGGCGACCTGTCGATGATGGTCGCCAAGACCGACGAGCAGGCGCTGCAACGGCTCGGGCAGGGCGGCGGATTCTTCTCGTTCGGGATCATGCACTACTACATGACGGGGGTGCACACCCCCGGACGGACCGGCGTGTGGAAGCGATATCTCGAAGAGGTCGAAAAGGATCCGACGCTGGCGTACGGCCCGGGGCGCGGGGCGATCGGATCGCCCACGACCGTCCGAGAATTCCTGCGCGGCTACGAGGAAAGCGGCGTCGACGAGATCATCCTGCTGCTCAACCCCCGCAGCCACGAGGGCACCATGGAGTCCATCGAGCTGATGGGCAAGGAGGTGCTGCCCGAGTTCATCGAGCGGGACGCGAAGGCGGTGGCCGAGAAGGCCAAGCGGCTCGAGCCGGTCATCGAAAAGGTGGAGGCGCGGCGGCCGGCATCCACGGCGCCGCAGTTCGACGAACAGTACTCGTTTGGTGGCCTGCCGACCGGTCGGGGCGGTAAGTTCACCGCAAGCGAGATCCCCGAAGCCATGGCGGAAATCAACGAGGGCCGCGTACAGGCGGCCCAGCGGTTGAAAGAACAGCAGCAGCAGAAGTGACTCCGGAAGGTCGCTGAACTAGGAGACGGCCTTGGGAACCATCGACGCGCTCTGGCGCTACGACGGCCGCCGGGCGGTGGTGACCGGATGCGCCTCGGGCATCGGTGGGCACGTGGTCCGCCAGCTCACGGAACTGGGTGCCGACGTCATCGGGCTGGACAAGTGCCGCCCCGACTTCGGGTTGAACGACTTCCGTGAGATCGACCTGGCTGACCGGCATTCGATCGACGACGCCGTGGGGTCGATCGGGGGGCGGGTCGACGCGCTGTTCAATGTCGCCGGTGTCTCGTCCGGGATCGGTAACCCGCCGCTGGTGGCCACGGTGAATTTTCTGGGCCTGCGCCATCTGACCGAGTCGCTGGTACCGATGATGGTCGCGGGATCGTCGATCGTCAGTGTCTCATCGCTCGCCGCGGCTTCCTATCGCGAACATGCCTCGGCGGTGGCACCCCTGCTCAACACCGCGACGATGCAGGAGGGCATCGATTGGTGCCACGCCAATCCCGAGATCTTGGGCAACGGCTACCAGCTATCCAAAGAAGCGATCATCTTCTATACCGCGCGAAGCGCTACGCCGCTGGGCGCCAAGGGCATTCGCATCAACTGCTCGGGGCCCGGGGTCACCGAGACGCCGATCCTCGATCAGCTGCGCACGGCCTACGGGCAGGGCTTCCTCGACGACATCCCCAAGCCTCTGGGCAGGGTTTCCGACCCCGCCGAGCAGGCGGCGGTGTTGCTCTTCTTGAATAGTGGTGCCGCCAGCTATATCACGGGGCAGATCCTCTGGGTCGACGGCGGCAACGTGGGCGCCGCGATCGCGCGTGACCTCTTAGGGCAGGAAGGAGCCCCGTGACCGACTTGACCGATTTCCGACGGGTAGCGCGTGACGTCTCCAATTGGGGACGGTGGGGCGACGACGACGAGCTGGGCACGCTGAACTTCATCACCGCGGACAAGATCGCCCAGGCCGCGGGTCTGGTGAGGCACGGCAAGGTGTTTCCGCTCGGCGTCGACTTCGGCGCGTCGGGTCCGCAGGGCGCCTTCGAGTTCCGGCACAATCCCGTCCACGTCATGACGGTGGACGGGGGCGACGTGAACACGCTGGCCAAGTATGGGCCGAGTTGGCCGCGTAACCCGTTGGCGCAGCAGCTGAGTGGCTACATGACGGCCGACAACCCGTTTCGTTTCAACGACGACATCATCATCATGCCGTTGCAGGCGGCGAGCCAGTGGGATGCGCTGTCCCACGTCTACTACGACGATCACCTCTACAACGGCTTCGCCGCGGATTCGGTGACCAGCATGGGCGCCTACCACTGTGGCATCGACAAGGTCGACGTCAAGGGCATCACGTCCCGCGGGGTGTTGCTGGATTTGGTTCGCCACCGGGGCGCCGAGGTCTTCCTCGAAGCCGGCAACCCGATCTCCCCGGAAGAACTCGACGACGTGGTTCGCGCGCAGGGCGTGACGATCGGGCGAGGCGACATCGTGCTGATCCGGACCGGTTGGTGGACAAGGTTTGCCATGACGGGGAACAAGACCGAGGGCTACTCCGGGCTGGACTGGCGGTGCGCGCAGTGGCTGCACGATCACGAGATCGCCGCGGTGGCCGCCGACAACCTTCAGGTAGAGGACCTGGTGTCGGGCGTCGACGGAGTCACCTTTCCCCTGCACCTGCTCTGCCTGCGCGATATGGGGATGATCTTCGGCGAATACTGGGATCTCACCGCGCTGGCCGAGGACTGCGCCGCCGACGGCGTGTACGAGTTCCAGCTCGTCGCGCCGCCCCTGCGGGTCGTCGGCGCCGTGGGCTCACCGGTGAACCCGATAGCGATCAAGTGATCCAGACTCGTCGCAAGACCATGTTGGTCGACGGCCTGCTCACCAGTTATCTGGAAGCGGGCGACGGCGAGCCGGTGGTGCTACTGCACGGCGGCGAGTTCGGTGCCTGCGCCGAACTCGGCTGGGAACGCAACATCGCGGCGCTCGCCGCCCGGCACCGAGTGCTGGCGCCGGACCAGTTGGGCTTCGGGCAGTCGGCCAAGGTGATCGACTTCGTGGACGGGCGCGCGATGCGAATCCGCCATGTGGCGCGGTTCTGCCAGCTGCTCGGCATCGACTCCGCGCACTTCGTTGGCAACTCGATGGGCGCCATCAACCTGCTCACCGATGCCACCTCGGACACGCCGCTGCTGCCGGCCCGCAGCCTGGCAATCATCTGCGGGGGCGGCGAAATTCAACAGAATGAGCACTTCGAGGCGCTGCAACAATATGACGCCACGCCGTCCGGCATGCGCCGCATCGTCGAGGCCCTGTTTCACGACCCGGGATACCCAGCGGATGACGAGTACGTGCGGCGCCGGTACGAGTCCAGCACCGCGCCCGGGGCATGGGAGGCGGTGGCCGCGGCGCGATTTCGTCGCCCGGGTGCCACGCCGTCCCGCACGCCCTCGAGTGCCCGGGCGTACGAGCGCATCGCGGTGCCGACGCTGGTCGTCGAGGGAGGCGACGACAAGCTCCTTCCCTCCGGCTGGGCCGCGCAGATCGCCGGGCAGATCGACGGCGCCCGCTCGGTGGTGGTCGACCGGGCGGGCCACTGCCCGCAGATCGAGCAGTCGTCGGTGGTCAACGAGTTGTTGCTGAATTTTCTGGCCGACGCCTGATCCGCTAGAACACGTAGTCCAGCCGGGTCTGCATGCCGGCCTCCTGGTGATAGGTGTTGTGGCAGTGCAACACCCACAGGCCCGGGTTGTCGGCCACCAGAACGGCGAGCAGCTTCTGCTTAGGCAGCACCATCAGGGTGTCCTTGCGCGCACCGGGGCTACCGTCGGCCTTGATCAGTTGGAAGGTGTGCCCGTGCAGGTGGATCGGGTGATACATCATGGTGGGGTTGTCGAACGTGATGGTGGGCCGTTCGCCCTCCCGGACGTGCAGGGGTTCGGTGTTGCTGTAAGGCTTTCCATTGATAGTCCAGTTGTATTGGACCATGTTGCCGCCCAGCACGACCGGAAGGTTGAGGCCGGGTTGCGGCCGGCCCAGGTTGACCGGTGTTGTCGCGGTGAACATCTCAATCGTGCCCACTCGCCGGTTCAGCTCGGGCGGCTGGAATCCCGGGTCCGGCGCGCTGCCGGACCCGGTGGACAGCAGCGCGCGCGCCAGTGCGTTCTTGCCCTCCGCCAAGGCGACCAGCGGGAAGACGCCGTCCGCGGCGGTCACCACGACGTCGTAGCGTTCGGCCATGCCGATGAGCAGGGCGTCGACCTGGACCGGCACCACGGGGTATCCGTCGGTGTGGGTGACCGTCATCGAGTGACCGGCCAACGCGACGCGAAACGTGGTGTCGGAGCCGGTGTTGATGAATCGGATCCTGATGCGCTGGCCCGGCTTTGCGTTGAAGGTCATGGGAGCGGCGGGAATTCGCCCGTTGACCAGATAGTAGGGGTAGGCGATATCTCCCGCGTCGCCACCGAGCAGATCGCTCTTACCGACGTTCCCCTCCGGCATCGGGGCGGGACTCGGCGAGCCGGTCGGTGTCGTCGAAGTCTCACCGCTCGACGTTGTCGTCGGGGTCTCGCTGGTGGTCGAGGTCGTCGACGTGGTGGGTGGTGTTGTGGTCGTGGTCGGGGGAGCGCTTGGCGTGCTGGGCTTGTTCGGGCTGGTCAGCTCGGTGTAGAGCTGCTGCGGAGACTTTCCGATTCCGTCGGTCCAATCGTCAAGGACCACAATCCATTCGGCGTCATAGTTGCCCTCGGTCGGGTCGTCGACGATAACCGGGAGGTACAGGCCCATGTCCCCGTCCAGGCCGGTGTGCGGATGGGCCCAGTAGGTGCCCGAATTCGGGACGGAGAAGCGGTAGGTGAAGTCCTGGCCGGCGGGGATGTTCGGCGTGGCCGGCGCGGCGCCGTCCATGTCGTTGCGCAGCGCGACGCCGTGCCAGTGCACCGATGTCGGATGGTCGAGCCGGTTCGACACCGTGACCACCAGTTCGTCGCCGATTCGCGCCCGGATCGGTGAGCCCGGGATGGTGTTGCCGTAGGCGAACGTACGGACAATGGGCCCACCCAGATCCACCTGGACCTGCTGGGCGGTCAGGCTGGCGGTGACGGTGCGGCCGCTGTGCGGCCGGGCGGCCTCCGCCGCGTCGATGGCGGCGGCCAACTGGGCATTGGCCGACGGCGCGGGCTTGGACTGACTGCACGCCGCCAGCGCCAACCCGCCGGCGATGCCGGCCGCCATGAATCCGCGCCTGGTCAGCTGAGCGCTTGGGGCGGTGACATCGCTCGTGGGGGGCACAGGCATCACCGCTCCTCGTCGTCATCGATCTTCGGCGTCTTATACCGTGCTCGGCCGGAGGGCTCAGCGCAACCACCGCCGGGGTTGATGTCGCAACGGCGGTCGGCTACTTGGCGCCGCTACGACACCCCGGCCAACCAATCGCTGAACGTGGTCGGGTAGATCGTCACGTCTTCGCCGTCGACCGGAACGATGCTGCGATCGTCGAGCAACGCGCCGTAATAGCGGACACCGTCGTCGGTGATCACCTGGCGATCGTCGCCGGTGGCCGCGAACCGGGCCCGGATGAAGTCATCCATACCCTGCTTTTCCGGCCCGGCGATATTGATTACGCCGTTGACCGGGTTCCCGGCCGCGGCGCGGGTGACGGCCGTGGCGACGTCCGCGGCGGCAATGGGCTGGAAAGCGCCATGCGGGGCGCGGACCGTGTCGCCGTCGGCCATCGAATCAGCAATGCCGCCAACGAATTCGAAGAACTGAGTCGCCCGCACGATCGAATACGGGAATCCCGATTCCACTATCTCTTTTTCCTGGGCCACTTTCGCCCGCATGTAGCCGCTTTCGGCCGCCCGGTCGGCCCCCACGATCGAGAGCGCGACGTGGTGCCGCGCGTTGGCGGTCCGCTCCGCGTCGAGGAGGTTGCGGGTGGAGGTGGTGAAGAAGTTCAGGACATCGTCGTCGGCCCAGGACGGCGAGTTGGAGACGTCCACAACGGTGTCGACGCCGGCGAGGGCACCGGCGAGACCTTCCCCGGTGATGGTGTTGACCCCCGAGCTCGGCGAGGCGGGGATGGCCTCGTGTCCCAGCTCGTTGAGCTGGGCGACAACCTGTGATCCGATGAGTCCGCTGCCCCCGACGACCAGAACCTTCATGAGCTTCCTCCCGAGTTTCCCGATGAACTGGCGCTCCCAGCATGGCGGGTGTGTGGGGCGAGCGAAACCCTTTGGGGCCTTCCGATCGCCCCGGGGCCCGCTTAAATCAACTGCTTGACTTAACGCGGTCGGCGCGGATTAACTCGTCGGGTGGTCAACGAATTGGAAGGCAAGGTCGCCGTCGTGACCGGCGGCGCCTCCGGCATCGGTCGCGGAATCGTGGAACGGTTTGTGGCCGAGGGGGCGCGGGTCGTCATCGCCGATGTCGAGGCCGAGAGGGGAGAGCAGCTGGCCGCCGCATCGGGCGCCGCCGCTCTGTTTCGGCGAACCGACGTCTCCGATCCCGCCCAGGTCGCGGCGCTGGTCGCCGCGACGGTCGAGACGTTCGGCGGCCTGCACATCATGGTGAACAACGCCGGAATCTCGAGCCCGCTGCGCCGGCTGCTGGACGACGACCTGGCCGACTTCCACCGGGTGATGGGGGTCAACGTTCTCGGGGTGATGGCCGGCACGCGAGATGCCGCTCGGCACATGGCCGAAAGCGGTGGCGGATCGATCATCAACCTGACGTCGATCGGTGGGATCCAGGCGGGCGGCGGGGTGATGATCTACCGCGCGTCGAAGGCCGCGGTCATCCAGTTCACCAAGTCCGCCGCAATCGAACTGGCGCGCTACGAGATTCGGGTCAACGCCATCGCGCCGGGAAACATCCCGACGCCGATCCTGGCGTCGTCGGCGGCCGACATGGATCCGGCCGAGCTGGAGCGCTTCGAAGCCCGGGTGCGCGAGACGATGCGCGAGGACCGGCCCCTGAAGCGCGAGGGCACACCCGACGACGTCGCCGAGGCGGCGTTGTACTTCGCCACCGATCGTTCCCGTTATGTAACCGGAACCGTGCTGCCGGTAGACGGTGGGACGTCCGCCGGCAAGGCGATCCGTTCCCGCAAGTAGCCGCGGCGTCAGGACTCTTCCGCCGGATGCCCGGCGTGAGCTTCCAGGCGAAGCTTGGCCAGCGCCTCGGCGCGTTCGAGGTCTTGCGCGCCAACGCTTTCCATGACCACGCTGTGGGAATGTGCCAGCACACCGAGCACCGCTTCGCTGGGCAGGTCGGGAAACTTACGCCCGAGCACTTCCGCCGCCCTCCTCAACTCGAAGAGTTTCGGATACGCGCGCTCTTCCGGCGTCGGCGGTACGACGCGGGTGACGTCCTGGGCGTGCTGCAGCACGGCGACGGTCTTCTTGCCGTCTTTGATCGGGTCGTTCATCGGTGTCCAGACCCGGTAGACGAACGCGCCCGGGTTCTGCCGGTCGGGAAGGTCGTAGCGCTGGACCCCCATCCAGTGCCGGACCCCACGGCGGAAAACCAGATCCAGCGACGCGGAGACGTTGGCCACGCCGTCCGCTTCGGGATCGGCCGGGTTGTCCGGGAAGACGTCGAACAGCTGGTGGCCCAGCAACTCTTCGCGCGGACGCCCCGACACGCGTTCGCAGGCGGAGTTCACCGCGCGGATGCGCAAGTCGGCGTCGGCCACCAGGTACGGCGACCACTTCGACTGGAACCACGCGGAATCCTCGATCGCCGATACCCGGCTGGCTGACAACATCCCGCACCCACCAATGATTCACCGTCCCGACACCGCCGCGTTCCCGCACGCAAGAGGCCATCGTGACCGAGCGGGGAAGCGTCGGGCGAGGGACCTTTGTCACCCATTACCGGCTAAGTGGCACCGAAGCCGGCGCGAGCGGGCGCCAACAAATTAAATCAATCGCTTGACTTAATCGCTGGGCCACGGTTGACTAGCCGGGTGACCACCATCGGCCGGGCAGTTCGCACCGAACGGGCCAGTTCGACGCAGGAGGCGATCCTCGTTGCGGCCGAGCGGTTGTACGCCGAGCACGGCATGTTCGCGGTGTCCAACCGGCAGGTGAGCGAGGCTGCCGGCCAGGGCAACAACGCCGCGGTGGGCTACCACTTCGGCACGAAGGCCGACCTGGTCCGCGCGATCGAACACAAGCACCGGGGGCCGGTCGAGCAGCTACGCGAGCGGATGGTGGCCGAACTGCTCGAAGCGGGTGGTTCGACCGAGCTGAGGGACTGGGTGGCCTGCCTGGTGCGGCCGCTCACCGATCATCTGGAGGAGCTCGGCAATCCCACCTGGTACGCACGTTTCGCGGCGCAGGCGATGACCGATCCCGCGTACTACCACATCATCGTCAAGGGCGCCCTCAGCTCGCCATCCCTGGTGCAGGTGGTCGAGGGCATCAACCGGTGCCTGCCCGACCTGCCGGCCGAAGTGCACTTCGAGCGAAACATCATGGCCCGCAACCTGTTGATGCACACCTGTGCCGACCGGGAACGATCGCTTGCCGCGGGCGCCTCGCCGCCCCAGCGTTCCTGGCGGGGCGCCGCCTCGGGTCTCATCGACGCGATCGTGGGCCTGTGGCTGGCGCCCGTCACCCCGTACGAATGAGAGGTCTGCAGATGAAAGTGACTGTCGACCAAGATGTCTGCGCTTCGTCGGGCAATTGCGTGCTGAACGCGCCCGACGTGTTCGACCAGCGCGACGAGGACGGCGTCGTTGTTCTGCTCAACCCCAATCCATCCGCCGATGAGGCGCCCGGCGCCCGGCGAGCGGCCGCGGCGTGCCCCGCGCTGGCTATTCAGATCGAGGAATGAGATGTCAGAAACGCTGACTAACACTTCCGGCGTCGAGGCGACCGAGATCCCGGATTACCCGATGCCGCGGCGGGCGGGCTGCCCCTTCGCCCCGCCGCCGGATGTCATGGCGCTTGCCCAAGAGCGACCCTTGTCCCGGGTGCGCATCTGGGACGGGAGCACCCCGTGGCTCATCACCGGCTATGAGCAAGTGCGGGAACTGTTCTCGGATTCGCGGGTCAGCGTCGACGATCGGCGGCCGGGGTTTCCGCACTGGAACGCGGGCATGCTGTCCACGGTGCACAAGCGGCCGAGGTCCGTCTTCACCGCCGACGGCGAAGAGCACACCCGATTTCGGCGCATGTTGTCAAAACCCTTCACGTTCAAGCGAGTTGAGGGCTTACGCCCGACCATCCAGCAGATCACCGATGACCACATCGACGCGATGCTGGCCGGCCCGCAGCCCGCCGATATCGTCACCGCGTTGGCCTTGCCGGTTCCCTCGCTGGTGATCAGCGAGCTGCTAGGTGTCCCCTATGAGGACGCCGACATGTTCCAGCACCACGCCAACGTCGGGCTCGCGCGCTACGCGACGGGCGAAGACACCGTCAAAGGCGCGATGAGTCTGAACAAGTACCTCGCGCAACTGGTCGAGGCCAAAATGGAGGATCCGGCGCAGGACGCGGTTTCCGATCTGGCCGAGCGCGTCAAGGCCGGCGAACTGAGCGTCAGAGAGGCGGCCCAGCTGGGCACCGGGCTGCTGATCGCCGGGCACGAGACCACCTCGAACATGATCGGTCTCGGGGTGCTGGCCCTACTGGTCAACCCGGACCAGTTGGCCGTCCTGCGCGACGCCGACGACGACAATGTCATCGCCAGCGCGGTCGAGGAATTGTTGCGCTATCTCAGCATCATTCAGAACGGGCAGCGCCGCGTCGCCCTCGAAGACATCCACATCGCCGGGGAGACGATCCGCGCCGGCGAAGGCATCATCATCGACTTGGCCCCGGCCAACTGGGATCCGGACGCCTTCCCCGAACCGGACCGGCTGTACCTGCACCGCTCGGGGGCCGACCGCAACGTCGCCTTCGGGTACGGCCGTCATCAATGCGTGGGCCAACAGCTCGCCCGCGCCGAGCTGCAGATCGTTTACCGCACCCTGTTCCGCCGCGTCCCCACGCTGGAACTGGCGATCGGAGTCGAGGACGTGCCCTTCAAGGACGACCGGCTCGCCTACGGCGTCTACGAACTTCCGGTGACCTGGTAGCCCCAGGTCGCTACTCTCAACACTGCAGATCCGAATGGAGGGTCAATGATGACGACTCAAGCAAGTGCCGTTTCGCTTTACCCACCCGAAGGCTTCGGGGCCCCCAAGAATCGCCGTGGTCACGCCTCGGGCGCGGATGTCGGCCTGCCGGCCGGGACCGTGGTGTTCTCCGCGGACAACCACATCTCGTTGGCGGATGACATTTTCTACCAACGCTTTCCGGACGACCTCAAAGACAAGGCGCCGCGGATCTGGTACGAGGACGGCGCCTATCAGGTCGGTCGCAAGGGCCAGTCGTTCCTGCCCGGCGACTTCAGCGCGGTGCTGATGCAGTACGACGACCTGCCCGGGGCCGCGAGTACCAACATCGAGGCGCGCATCCAGGAACTGCGCGACGACGGGGTCGACAAGGAATTGGCCTTCCCCAACGCGATTTTGGCGCTCTTCCACTACCCCGACAAGAAGCTGCGCGAACTCGCCTTCCGCATCTACAACGAGTACATCGCCGAACTGCAGGAGCGCTCGGGCGGCCACTTCTACGGCGCCGGGCTGATCAATTGGTGGGACCCGCAGGGCACGCGAAAGACCCTGGAAGAGCTGAAGTCCTTGGGGCTGAAGACCTTTCTGATGCCGCTGAACCCCGGCAAGGACGACGACGGCAATCCGATCGACTACTCCAGCACCGCGATGCGGGCGGTGTGGGACGAGATCGAGGCCGCCGGCCTTCCGGTCACGCACCACATCGGGGAAACGCCGCCGAAGAGCCCGACCGAGTTCAACAGTGTCGTCGTCGGCATGATGATCAACATCGACGGGTTCCGGGAGACGTTCTCCAAGTACATCTTCGGCGGCATCCTGGACGACCATCCGGGTCTGCGGATCGGTTGGTTCGAGGGCGGCATCGCCTGGGTGCCGTGGGCGCTGCAGGACGCCGAACACCTGGTGGCGTCCTACCGGCACATGTTCAACCGCCCGCTGCAGCACGATGTGCGGTACTACTGGGACAACCACATGAGCGCGTCGTTCATGGTCGATCCGCTCGGGCTGCAGTTGATCGACAAGATCGGTGTGGACAAGGTCATGTGGTCCAGCGATTACCCGCACAACGAAAGCACCTACGGCTATTCCGAAAAGTCGCTGGCCGCGGTCGTGGACGCCGTCGGCCCCGCCGACGCCGCGAAAATCGTGAGCGGCAACGTCACGAAGTTCCTGGGTCTGTAGGGCGCGGAGATGACAACGTTCGCGCAAGCGGGCGCGGGCACCGGCAGCCTGGTGATACCCGAGACGCCCGATATGGGTCGCATGCGGCGTGAGACCGGGGCCCGGCTGCGCACGGCGATGGCCGAACGCGGCGTCGACGCGCTGATTCTGCTCGGCAACAGCGCCGTCGTCTACGCCACCGGCACCAGTTGGCCGCTGGGCGATGCCGGTTTGTCCTATGTCGAGCGGCCGGTCGCGGTGGTGCTCGCCACCGATGAGTGGCCGCACTTGTTCCTGCCGTTCCGCGAGGGCGCCTCGCTGGAGTCCGACTTGCCGGCCGATCACGTCCACGGCCCGGTGTATCTCGAATTCGACGAGGGGGTCGAAGAATTCGCGCGCTGGCTGGCCGACTTGGTTCCCGCCCAAGCGGTCGTCGCGGTCGACGAGTGCACCGGCGCCATGTCGCGCGCCGCGAAGACGTTGTTCCCCGGCGGTCCGCCCGTCGACGCGTCGGCAATTGTCAGCGCCGCCAAGGCGGTCAAGACGCCGGACGAGTTGTCCTGCATGCGCACCGCCATCCGGATCACCGACGAGGCGATGGTCGAGGTCCACAAGCGGTTGGCCCCGGGAATCCGACAGGTCGACCTGTCCGCGAGCTTTCTGCGGCGGGCCTTCGAGCTGGGCGCCACGGCCAGCATGCTCGAACCGATCTGGCAGGTGATGCCGCCCAGCAAGGCCGAGGGCGTGTGGACCACGCACGGCGACCTTGCGCTGCCACTGCTGAGCACCGAACGCGAACTGGCCGAGGGCGACGTGCTGTGGACCGACGTCAGCATCACCTACCACGGCTACTGCTCGGACTTCGGGCGCACCTGGATCGTCGGCAAGGACCCGACGCCACGCCAGCGGGCGCAATTCGACAAGTGGTTCGAGATCATGTCCGCCGTCCTCGGTGTCGTGAAGGCCGGCGCCACCGCGGCGGACCTGGGGCGGGCGGCCATCAACGCCAACGGCGGTGCCAAGCCGTGGCTGCCGCACTTCTACCTGGGTCACGGCATCGGCGTGAACGCCGCCGAAATGCCCATGATCGGAACCGATCTCGGCGCGGACTTCGACGAGAAGTTCGTCCTGCGAGCGGGCATGGTGCTGGTCCTGGAACCGGTGGTGTGGGAGGACGGCACCGGCGGTTACCGCAGCGAGGAGGTCTTGGTAATCACCGAGGAGGGCTGGATCCGATTGACCGACTACCCGTATGACCCCTATGGCAACTGAGGTCCTGCCCGACGCCCGCGCGCTGCGCTGCGGTCGGCGCCAGCGAGCGCTGGATCAGATGGCCGCGCACGACCTCGACGTCCTGGTCCTGGGTCGCCAAGCCAACGTCCGCTACGTCACGGGGGCGCCGCAGTTGTGGGTCGCCGGCACCCGGCCGTTCGGCCCGACGTGTGTGCTGGTGCGCGCGACCGGGGCGATACATCTGCTCAGCACCTGGGACGAGGGCGTTCCCGAGGATATCCCGCACGAGAACCTGTACGGCATCTCGTGGAACCCGATGAACACCATGTCGGCGCTGCGGCGCATCGACGGGGCGGACACCGCCCTGCGGGTCGGAACCGATGCGATTTCACCGGTTTTCGCTCAACTGCTGCCGACGGCGTTCCCCAATGCGGAACTCGTGGACGGCGAACTGGCGATGCGGGCCGCCCGGCGCGTCAAGACGGCCGAAGAGGTGGCGGCGCTGCGGCAGGCCGTCTCGGTCGCCGAGTCGGGCTTGGCCGCCGCCGTGTCCGAACTGCGCCCCGGGACAACCGAACAGGCGCTGGCCGGCGCCCTGCTGGAGGCCATCGCGGGCGGCGGCGTCAGCACCCCGTCGAACCAGGACGTCGCGTGGGTGACGTCACCCGATCATCCGTGGCGGCGCCCGGCCGCGGACGGCCGGGTCAAAGACGGTGACCTGGTGGCTTTCTCGGCCGGCGTGCTGGCGGGTGGCTACATCGGCGAGGTCGGACGCACTTGGCCGGCCGGTGCCGCGCGCGGCGCCGGGGCGGTGTATCGGCGCTGGGAAGGCTTGTGGGACGGGCTGTTGGCCGCCTGCCAACCTGGCGCGGGGGCAAGCGAATTGCTGGACGCGTATCGGGCCGCGGGGGAGCCGGCGCCGCCGATGCCGGTGGCCCGCGGCCTGGGCATGGGCTTCGACCCTCCCGTCATCTCCGAGCACCTGCCCGCGACCGCCGCCGGGGAACGGCTGGAACCGGGCATGGTGCTGGCCGTGACGGGCTACGTCTGGGAACAGGGGATCGGCGCGGTCTTCGGGCGCGAAGCCGTATTGATCACCGCCGACGGCCCCGAGGTGTTGACCGCCAGCCCGTTCTGGCGCGAATAGCCATGGCCGGCAAGTCCCCACCCGCGCCCGAGGAGATCGTCAGATATCACAAGGATGTCGAAACCCGCAGCGCCACAATCACATTCGATCGGCCGGGCCAGCTCAACGCGCCCACCATCGCCGCCCGGCTGCGCTACGCCGACCTGTTGCACCGCGCGTCCATCGACGACGAGGTCAAGGTCCTGGTGGTCCGCGGGGCCGGCGATGACCTCGGCTCGGGTGCGGACCTCACCGAGGAAATGGCGGCGCAGAACTCGGAGGATCCGAGTGACCGACTCGCAGAATACCGGGTCGGCGGCGACGCGGTCAGCTTTCCTCCCGAGGGCTCGTTTCGGCGCGGCGCGACCCTGGGCCAGTGGTACGCCAACCCGAACTCGGGCATCCGCGGCCTGCAGGACTTCAAGAAGATCAGCATCCTCGAGGCCAAGGGTTACTGCTACGGCTGGCACTTCTACCAGGCGGCGGACGCGGATCTCGTGATCTCCAGCGAGGACGCGCTGTTCGGGCATCCCTCGTTCCGGTATTACGGCTGGGGGCCACGAATGTGGTGGTGGGCGCAGACCATGGGGATCCGGAAGTTTCAGGAGATGGTCTTCACCGGAAGGGCTTTCACCGCCGCGGAGATGTACGACTGCAACTTCCTCAACAGCGTGGTGCCGCGAGAGGAGCTCGAGGCGGAGGTGCACCGCTATGCGCTGGCCTGCGCGCGCAACCGCCCCACCGACACGGTGTTCATGCAGAAGGTCTTCTTCGAGATCATGAAGCAGTTCCAGGGCGAGTACATGGGCAGCATGCTCAGCGGGTTCTTCGAGTCGATGGGCGGCGTCGTCCGCCCGGACGGTGACGACTTCATGCTCTCCGCCGCCGTCGACCGGGGTCTGGGCGCAGCGGTGAAAGACAACGACGACAAGTTCCCACCGGAATGGCGCTTGAGCAAGAAGGGACGCAAGGACGGGGAAGCCAAGAAGAAGCCCGGCCGAAAGCGGAAGCGGTAGTGGGGGAATCCACCGTCGAATTACCGCTGGCCGGCTACACCGTGGTCGAACTCTCCACCGGAATAGCGGGCGCCTATTGCACCAAGTTACTTGCCGACGGCGGAGCGGATGTCGTCAAAGTCGAGCCGCCAGAGGGTGATCCGCTGCGCCGCTGGTCCGCATCGGGCGCGGTGATACCGCCCGGCGGCGACGGGGCGTTGTTCAGCTTTCTGGCCGGGTCGAAGCGCAGCGTCGTTGCGGATCCGGCGGTCGTCGATGACACAAAGCTGGTCGACAGGCTGCTGGCCGCCGCGGACGCGGTGGTGTGGTCCGGCGGCTCGAAAGTCGCCGAGCACCCGGACTTCACGCCCGCAGCGCTGCGCCGCCGTCATACCCACCTCACCGTCCTGTCCATCACCCCCTTCGGGCTGGAGGGGCCGTGGCGCGGCCGCGCGGCCACCGAATTCACCCTGCAGGCATGGTCGGGCGGCATCGTCGGCCTCGGGCGCGGCGAATCGGACCGCGCCCCGGTGTTCGTGGGCGGCCAGGTCGGGGAGTACCTGGCCGGGGCGTATGCGAGCGCGGCCATGCTCGCATCGCGCCACGGCCGGGCCGGCGGCGCCCCCGGCGAACTGCTCGACCTGTCGATGCTGGAAACCCACATCCTGTGCCTGACCTATTACCCCGTCACCTATTTCGAGATGCTCGGGCGGCCCTGGCGAGACGCGCGGCGCGTCACCGTTCCGGGCGTGGCGCGCGCCAAGGACGGGCTGGTGGACGTCGGCTGCGGGACCGCGCAGCAGTGGTTCGACCTGTGCGCGATGGTCGGCCACCCCGAGTGGATCGACGAGGATTCGGAACTGACCATCACCGAGCGCGCCACGCTGAACGCCGACGAGATCTACGCATGGTTCGAAAGCAACACGGTCGACGAGATCCGGGAACTCGCAACGGCCTTCCGGATTCCGAACGCGCCGGTCGCCAACGGCGCCAACATCGCCTCGCTCGACCACTTCCGCGAACGCGGCTCGTTCGTGCCGAACCCGTGCGGCCGTTTTCAGCAACCGGGCCATCCCTACCGGCTGAGCCCCGCGCGGTTGCGCCCGCCGCAACCGGCCCCACGCCTGGGCGAACACACGGCGCACTACCGCGCCGCCGACCTGGCCCCCCGGCCCCTACCGGTCGGACCCGCAAACCGGCTGCCCCTGAGAGGGATTCGCGTGCTCGACATGACGACCTTCTGGGCCGGCCCCTGCTGCACCCACCTGTTGGCGATGCTGGGCGCGGAAGTCATCCATCTGGAGTCCACCCGCCGTCCCGACGGGACGCGGCTGATCGCCGGCGTGCCCGTCACCGAAAACCGGTGGTGGGAAAAGTCGCCGATCTTCGCGGCGCTCAACACCAACAAGAAGGGCCTCACGCTGGACCTGCAAAGCCCGCGCGGTGTGGAGCTATTGCGCCGGCTCATCGCGACCTGCGACGTGGTCGTGGAGAACTTCACGCCCCGCGTGCTCGACCAGCTCGGCCTAGATTTCGCGGCGGTCCAAGGGATCAAGCCCGACATCGTGATGGCGCGGATGCCCGGCTTCGGCCTGCAGGGCCCGTGGCGCGACAATCCGGCATTCGCCTACGTCATCGAAGCCGCGGCCGGGCTGACCTGGCTCACCGGATATCCCGACCGCGCACCGTATGACCCCTACTCGATCGGCGACCCCAACGCCGGCGTGCACGCCGTGAACGCGCTGCTGCTGGCGCTCGAACACCGCCACCGCACCGGGCAGGGCGTGTTCGTCGAAGCGGCGATGGTCGACGCCGCGCTCAGCATCGCCGCCGAACAGATCATCGAGCACTCCGCGTACGGGGCGCTGCTGGAACGCGCGGGCAACCGAGGTCCCACGGCGGCGCCGCAAAACCTGTACCGCAGCGCCGACGTCGACGAATTCGGGCGGCTCGACAGCTGGGTCGCCGTGGCGGTGTGCACCGACGAGCAGTGGGCTGGCTTGTGCGCGGCGATCGGATCCCCCTCGTGGGCAACGGATCCCAAGCTGGCCACCGCAAGCGGGCGCAGGGAGCATCACGACCTCATCGACGGGCGGATGGCCGCGTGGTGTGAGCGCCGCGGCGCAGACGACATCATCGCGACCCTGTGGGACGCCGGCGTTCCAGTCGCCAAGGTCATGCAACCGCACCGCCAGGCGGAACTCGCTCAGCTCGCGTTCCGGGGCTTCTTCGAGGAAGTCGACCACCCGGTGAACGGTCCGGCTAGGCTCAGCACCGTGCCGATGAGGTCGTCCGCCGGGCCGACACAATTCCACACCCAGCACGCGCCGCTGCTCGGGCAACACAACCATGAGCTGCTGGCCGAGCTGGGATGCAGCGACGCGGACATCGCCGACCTGGAAACCGAAGGCGTCATCGGCCGCGCACCGGCGATGTGATGAGACGATGGCGATCGATCCCTCGGACATCCTGCTCACCGGCCGCGTGGCGGTGGTGACCGGCGGCGGCGCGGGCATCGGCCGCGGCGTCGCGGCAGGATTGGCGGCCTTCGGCGCCTCGGTCGCCATTTGGGAGCGTGACCCACACACCTGCGCGCAAGCCGCGGAATCCGTTGGTGCCCTGGGGATCCCGACCGATGTGCGCGACAGCGCCCAGGTCGACGACGCGTTGCGGCGCACGAACGCCGAACTTGGCACGCCGACGATCCTGGTCAACAACGCCGGAGGGGTGTTCTCGTCCCCGCTGTTGGAAACCACCGAGAACGGTTGGGATGCGCTCTATCGGGCCAATCTGCGCCACGTGCTGCTGTGCACGCAGCGCGTCGCGCGGGCGATGGTGTCGGCGGGACAGGGCGGCAGCGTCATCTCGGTGACGTCGATCGAGGGCGTGCGCGCCGCCCCCGGCTACGCGGCATATGCGGCGGCCAAGGCCGGGGTCATCAACTACACCCAGACCGCGGCGCTGGAGCTGGCGCCCCACGGCATCCGGGTCAACGCGATCGCGCCCGATATCACGCTCACCGAGGGGCTGGCGCAGCTCGGCGGCGAAGCGGCGCTGGCCGGGGTCGGCCACGTCGTGCCGCTGGGGCGCCCCGGTCATGTCGACGAAATCGCCTGTGTCGCGGTGTTTCTGGCGTCCCGAATGTCGGCCTACCTGACCGGACAGACCCTGCACGTCGACGGCGGCACGCACGCGGCGAGCGGTTGGTATCACGATCCGGCGACGGGCGACTACCGGCTCGGCCCGTCGGGCTAGTGGGCCCACCCCTCGGCGGCCTGCTCTTCGAAAGTGCGGTCGATGCGTTCGAACCTGCGGCGGATCGAGGCGCGGGCGGCTTCGTGCGGCAGCACGTAGAGGCGATTGGCCAGAATCGCATCGGCCGTCAACCGGGCGACGTCGCCCACGCCGACGCCCTCGTCCTGCGTCGGCAGGGTCCCGCCGGCCGCTTCCGGCGAGGAACTCAGCCCGTAGTCCGCCCCCATGATCCGCTCCGAGTTGGAGACCAGCTTGGTCTCCACGACCATCGGGCACAGCACCGATACGCCGATTCCGGCGTCCTTGACCTCACGGGCGAGCGTCTCCGCCAGCCCGACCACACCGTATTTGGCGACGCCATAGGCCCCGAGGCCGGCGTTGGGCACCAGGCCGGCGAACGACGCGGTGAAGGCGATGTGTCCGCCGGTGCCCTGTTCGAGCAGCCGCGGCACGAACGCCTCGACGGCATGGATGGAGCCCCACAGGTCGATGTCGATCACCCAGCGCCAGTCGTCGTGGGTCATCTGCGCGATCGGACCCGCGACCACGATGCCGGCGTTGCTGAAGACGACGTCGACGCTGCCCAGCAGGCGGAAGGCTTCGTCCGCCAGGTGGACCACCTCGTCGAACTGCCGGACGTCGCACACCACGCCGTGCGCGTCGAATCCCTGGGCGCGCAGGTGGTTTACCGCCTGCTCCAGGCCGGGTTGATCGACATCGGCGAGCACCACGCGGGCCCCCCGGCTGACGAACTCGGTGGCCGTGGCCAGACCAATACCACTCGCACCGCCGGTGACGACCGTTCCGCGACCTTCGAATCCGTCCATGGGACGGCACTCTATTTCAGGCAGCTACCGGCATCGATGGGCAGGGTCACTCCGGTGATGTAGCGGGATTCGTCGGAGGCGAAGAACAGCACCGCATTGCTGACGTCGATCGGCTCCACCCACGGGATCGGCATGGTGTGGAAAAGCTGACAGATTGGCGCCATGTCGTCGGGTCCCGGGTTCTGAAGATCCCGGCGGAACATCTTGAAGGTGCCCTCGTTGTGCAGCATCGGCGTCTTGACATGGGTCGGATGCACCGAGTTGACCCGAATCATGTACTGGCCCAACTCGACTCCGAAGGCCCGCATCAACCCGACGACACCGTGCTTGGCGGCGACGTAGTGTCCGGTGTGGGGGTAGGCCTTCAGTCCACCGACCGAACTGGTCAGGATGATGGAACCGCCGCGGCCGCCCGACTTCAGGTGCGGCACACCGGCTTTCACGGTCTTCCAGACACCCGCCAGATTGATGTCGATCATCTCGGTCCAGTCTTCTTCGCTGGTCTCGTCCAGGGTGTCGCCGCCATTGCCGATTCCGGCGTTCGCCACGATGATGTCGAGCCGTCCGAGTTGTTCGACACCGCTGTCCACCGCGGCTTTCAGCGCGGTGTAGTCGCGCACGTCGACCTCGGCGGTGAAGATCCGGCGGTTGTGCCCCTTGACCAGGTCGGCGGTCTCGGCGAGGTCTTCGGGCGTGGACGCCGGAATCGCGGTGTCGGTGACACCGTCGCGGATGGGCTTGCAGATGTCGATCGCGATGATGTCGGCGCCCTCTTGCGCCAACCGCACCGCGTGGCTGCGGCCCTGTCCGCGCGCGGCTCCGGTGACGAAAGCGACTTTGCCCTCAACACGTCCGGTCATGGCTACCTCAACTCCTGACTAGTTATCGCACGTCTTGGCGCAGAACAGCCGGCACCGCGTTCCTCGGGACCGCGGCTCTCGCCGCCTTCGCACTCTGTCACCACCCCGTCAGGGGTGTCAACGGCGAATCCGTTTTGGCTATCTGTGATTCTAAATATTAGAGAATATGATTCTCGGCAGCAAATGGCGTGCGCTATGTGATCAGTGGAGCGTGGACGCGCTAGCCGACGAAGCCGCGCGAGCAGAAATCCCACACCTCGTCGCTGGTGATGGGATGGATGGTCGCGTCGTCGGAGCCGCCGCTGGACTGGGCGATGAACATGACGGTCTGCATGGTCATCGCGGCCACGCGTTTCGCGTTGACGCCCTTGCGCAGCTTGCCGGCGTCGTAGGCGGCTTCCATCAGTTCGGTGAGCAAAGCCAACAGCGGGGCATGCGCCACCTTGACCTCGGCGGGGTGCGTGACCAGCAACCGCGGCGCGAAGTCGGTGAACAGCGGCCGCTTGGCCGTCGGATCGGGGCGGGAGGCCTCATAGAGGAGCTGGACGGCGACCTTCAGCCGCTCCAGGGGATCGGCCTGGCTCTCCGTGGCGGCACGAATCTGGTCGGCGGACCGGCTCAGCGCGTCTTCGAACAGCGCCAGCAACAGCTCGTGCTTGCCGTCGAACTGCAGGTAGAAGCTGCGCAGCGACTGGCGCGACCGGTCGACGACTTCCTGGACGGTAAAGTCCGTGGAGCCCTTTTCGATGATGATGGCCTGCGCGGCGTCGAGGAAGCGCTGAACACGCTGCGCGGCGCGCAGTTTCGCCGTTTTGATGGACCTCTCGACGGCGCGCTGCTTCCAGGCGGGCTCTTCGCTCGGACTGGTCACGGCCGACTCACCTGATTGCCGCGAGGGGAGAACATGATTGGACTCTACCGGAGAACGCCGTGACATCGCTGCGCTCGACCCCCTCACGGATCATGTGTCTGAGATTGTAACTTTCTCGTCACGAGAATACTATTCTCTTAGACGTGTGTTTGGAAGCGTAATCATAAGAGCGAACCGCGCCGTCGGCGGAAATCATGATCTACCGACGCAGGGGACTGCTCACGACCGTTGCGGGGAGGTCCGTGCAGCTCGCCTTTGACGCCGACGTGGAGGCGTTCCGCTCCGAATTCGTCGACTTCCTGAACGCGCATCTGCCCTCCGAGGCCGAGGCGTTCGAACGGCCCCGCTCCAGCTCGCACGTCCCGGAATGGGCGCGGCGCTGGCAACGACTGCTGTTCGACAGCGGGTGGCTGCTGCCGGGCAACCCGCCCGAGTTCGGCGGGCGCAACGCCACGCTGTTGCAGCAGTACGTGTACTTCGAGGAGCTGGGGCGCCGGCGCATCTATCAAAGCTTCAATCCGCAAGGCGTAGGCATCATCGCGGCCTCGTTGCTGTCCTTCGGGACGCCCGAGCAACAGCGGGAGTGGGCGGTGCCGATTCTGCGGGCCGACATCACCGCGTCGCTGGGAATGAGCGAACCCGGAGCGGGTTCGGACCTCGCCTCGCTCAAGACGCGGGCGGTGCTCGACGGCGATCACTTCGTCGTCAACGGGCAGAAGGTCTGGACGTCGGGCGCCCACGATGCCGACGTGCTGCTGACGTTCGTGCGGACCGACCCAAAGGCGCCGAAGCACAAGGGAATCAGCGTGCTGCTGATCCCGACGGACACGCCCGGAGTGGTGCGCCGACCGTTCGCCTCGATGTGCGACAGCAACGAGATCGATTTCAACGAGGTGTTTTTCACCGACGCGCGGGTGCCGGTCGAGAATCTGGTGGGCGAGCTCAACGGGGGCTGGCGCGTGGCCACCGGCTCCCTCGGCCACGAACGCGTGATGTTGTGGATGGGGTACGTCGACCTGTTGCACGAGTTGAGCATCGATTATCGGCCGTGCGGTTCGCTGGAGCGGGACCGCTACGCCACCCTGGTGATGGACGCCTACGCGCTGCGGTTGCTGGGGTCGGCGGAACTGTCCCGGGCCGCGCGCGGGGAAGAGGACGTACCGGCCCAGTCGGTGCTCAAGCTGCTGGGTTCCGAGGCGCTGCAACGGGCGTCGCAGGATGCGCTGGACTCCGCGGGCGCCGACGGGCTCGTCCACCGCGCGGTGACGGCCCCCTTCGCGCCGCTGGACCTGGACAGTCACTACCGCAGCTGGTTCGACCGCTACGCGCGCAGCTTTGCCGCGACGATCGCCGGCGGCACGTCGGAGATTCAGCGGAACATCATCGCCGAGCGGGTGCTCGGGTTGCCGCGGAACTAACGGGCGTCCACCCAGGCGTAGTACCCGATCGCGACGATCCCGGCCGCGATCGACACCGCCCCTAACACGATGCCCGCCAACGCGGTTCGCGCATTCGTGGCCTCGCCCCGCTGGACGCGCCTGCGCGCGACATCTCCGGTGATCACCGCCGCTATGCCGAACGGCACACCGAGCAGCATCCAGCAGGTCAGCAGCGCGACCACGCCGACGAGCAGCGAAGCGACGCCCATCTCGTTTCGGGGTGCGTCGGGCTGGCTCATCGCGTCCCATCTTCTCGGCGGCCAGACGCAGTCTACGCGCAGCTTTGCGGTCCCGTCCGGCTAGAGCTGGGCCAGCCGCGGGGCGGACCCGTTATCCAGCAACGCCTTTCCCGCCTCGCGGGTCAGTTCGCGCGCGCTACCCAGCAACCCGTCCAGGATCAGCGACCGTTTGACGTGGTGGTGCAGCGGATGCTCGGCGGTGAAGCCGATCCCGCCGAGCACCTGCTGGCAGTGCCGGGCGGCGGTCAGCGCGGCCTGGCCGGCGGCGGCCTTGGCCAGCAGCGAGCCCAGGCCATCGTGGTCTTGGGACTGCGCCGCGACGTGCAGGGTCGCTTCGGCGCCCTCGATCGCGACGAGCGTCTCGGCCAGCCGGTGCCGGATCGCCTGGAACGAGCTGACGTGCCGCCCGAACTGGACGCGATCGATGGCGTGGCGGCGTGCCAGCGACAGCATGGCCCGGCTCGTGCCCAGCAACCACCAGCCCAGCGCGCGCCGCCCCGCATCCAGCGCGGCCGGCGGCAACGAATCGCCCCGCGGGGCGCGCCGCAGCGGCAACGTCTCGTCGACCGCCGAGCCGGCGACATCGTCGCGGTCCCAGATGACCCAGGAGTCGCCGGCGAACGGCAGCGGCGGGGCGCCCCCCGGCGCGCCGCCCGTCGCCCGCAGCACGACGTCGTTGAGCACCGGGGCGTGCGCGCCCGTCTCGCCGAGCAGCCGGAAAACCAAAGGGATTGCGGCATTGGGCATTTCGTCCAGCATGTCGTGCCAGCCCAGATCTTTCAGTGCCGCATCGAGCTTGGCCCCGGATGCGGCGGTCATCGTCGTGCGCAGCGAACCTTCCAGGAGGCGCAGCGACTCGGGATCCGTCGACTCCACGGTTCACTCCTTCCCGAGGTCGAGCAACCGGCGGGCGATGATGTTGCGCTGGATCTCCGCGGTGCCGCCGTAGATGGTCGCGGCGCGCGAGTACAGGTACTCCGACCGCCACGGCGTGTCGTCCAGCTCGAGCGCGCCGGGCAGCAGGTCGCGGACGGTGTCGTAGAGGCGCTGCTCGGCGCCGGCCAGCAGCACCTTGTCGATGGACGTGTCCGGCCCCAGCCGCGCACCGTCGCGCAGCCGATGCTGGGTGTCGCGGGATCGGCAGCGCAATGTGTGCAGCGCCAAATATGCTGCGCCAAGGCTGGATTCGTCGGTATCGGATGCCTGCGCGATGAGTTCGTCGAACCGGGAGTACAGGTAGGCGATGCGCTGCCAGAAGCAGGTGGAGCGCTCATACGGGAGCAGGTCCATCGCGAGTTTCCAGCCGTCGCCGGGCCGGCCGAGCATCCGGCTGGACGGGATCACCACGTCGTCGTAGTACACCTCGCAGAACTCGTCCACGCCGTGCATCGTCCGCAGCGGCCGGACCGTGATGCCCGGGGTGTCGAGGTCGACGAAGAACGCGGTGATCCCGTCATGGCCGGGCGCGGTGCGGGTGAGCAGGACGCAGCGCGTCGAGAATTGCGCGAAGCTGGTCCACACCTTCTGCCCGCTGACGATCCAGTTGTCGCCTTGCTGCGTTGCGCGGGTGGTCAGCGAGGCGAGGTCGCTGCCCGATCCCGGCTCGGAAAAGCCCTGGCACCAATGCTCTTCGCCGCGCAGCAGCCGCGGCACCATCTCGGCGGCGAGCTCGGCCGGGGCGTAGTCGATCATCGTGGGTGCGAGCACCTCGAGCATCGAATAGGGTCCGGGTTCGGCGAGTCGGCGACCGACCACCTCTTCGCCGACGATCGCGCGCAGCACCGCGGGACCGCCCAACCCGCCGACTTCCGTGGGCCAGCCGTAGCGCATCCAGTCGGCGTCGTACAGCGCGCGACTGACCCTGGCGAACTGCCGCATGTGGCCCTGCAGCGAGTGATCCGCCCCGGGCGTCAGGTCGTTGTCGCCGAGCCACGCGCGCAAACCCGCGCGGAACTCCTCGACATTCACGGTGTGGGACGGCCGACGGCGTGCGGGCGCCCCGAGTCGTGCACGCCGCTGCGCCGGATGAACGTCATCGCACGGGTTTTCAGCCGCCAGCCGTCGGTGGTGCGGGCGTAGGTGTCGCGGTAGTAGCCGATCCGCATGTCATGCGTGGCGTGGTCGATGAAGCACAACGGCTGGGTCCCGCTCGCGGAATCGCCGTCGATGTTTTCCACCAATGCGGTTCCGGTGAGGAACAACCCCTTTGGGGCGGCCGCCACCAGCTCGGGAAACCTGTCCAACTTATACGTGGAGCCGAATGCGCTGTAGGTTCCGTCCGGGGTGAAGACGCCGATGAGCCCGTCGATGTCTTCCTGGGTGATGGTGACCGCGTAGCGGGCCAGCAGCTGCTGAATCTCGACCAGGTCGTCAGTTCGAGTTGGCTGATTTATCGACATAGACCTTGCCGCCTTTCATGACAAAGCTCACGTTCTGGGTAACGGTGATGTCTTCCAACGGGTTTCCGGGCACCGCGATGATGTCGGCGAGCTGGCCCGCCGCGAGCCGTCCGCGGTCGGTCGAGTTGATCAGCTCGGCCGCGGTCACCGTCGCCGCCCGCAACACCGCCAACGGCGGCAGCCCCCAATTGACCAGGGTGACCAGCTCGTCGGCGTTGCGTCCGTGCGGGATCGCGGGCGCATCGGTCCCGACCGCGATCTTCACGCCGGCTTCATAGGCGGCCAGTATGGACGTCCGCGCCTTGGGGAACATCTCGGCGGCCTTGGCCCGCAACTCCGGCGGCGCGTGCGAGACGTCCATCGCGTCTCCGTCGGCCAGGCGCCGGGTACTCACCAGGAAGGTGCCGTGCTCGACCAACGACGCGATCGCGTCGTCGTCGATCAAGAAGCCGTGCTCGATGCAGTCGATGCCGGCGTCGACGGCGTGCATGACCGCCTCCGCGCCGTGCGTGTGCGCGGCCACCCGCAGGCCACGCCGGTGCGCCTCGTCGACGATCGCGCGCAGCTCCTCATCCGAATAGTGTTGCGCGCCGGGCGGTCCGGTCAGCGACATCACGCCGCCCGAGCAGCAGACCTTGATCAGCTCGGCGCCGTGTTTGATCTGGTAGCGCACGGCCTTGCGGATCTCGTCGATCCCGTTGGCGATGCCTTCCTCGACGGTCAGCTCCAGCGCGTGGGGCGCGAACGCCGCGAACATCGTCGGGTCCAGGTGTCCGCCGGTGGGGGTGATCGCATGCCCGGCCGGCACCACGCGCGGGCCGTCGATCCAGCCCGCGTCAATGGCCTTGCCCAGCGCGACATCCAACAGGTACCCGCCGGTCTTGACGAACAGGCCCAGGTTGCGCACGGTGGTGAATCCGGCTCGCAGCGTGCGCCGCGCGTTGCCGACCGCGCGCAACACCCGCGTCGGCGGGTCATCCTGAACCTGTGAGAGCCCGGGCTTTTCGCCGCGACCCCCCATCAGCAGGTTGACCTCCATGTCCATCAGCCCGGGCAGGAGGATCTGGTCGCCGAGGTCCAGGATCTCGCCGTCGGGATCGCCCCCGACGGCGACGATCCGGTCGCCCTCGACCTGCACCACGCCGGGCCGCAGGATCTCGCCGGAGTCGACGTCCAGCAGTCCCGCGGCCTTGAGTGTCAGCACCTTTCAGATCACCGGTTCCTTGATGCACTCCACCCAGGCCGCGCCGCTGTCGGGCACCCGCGCTTGTTTCCACGCCTCGATCGGAAACGACACCATGACAAGCGACTGCATCATGTGCATGAGCGTCTGTGCGTCCTCGGGCAGATCGTCGAGTGGGTAGTTGTCACAGTAGGCGATCACGTCGTTGAGGCGCGGGAATGCCGCGTCGTAGAACGCCTGCATTTCGGCCATCGTCGAGGCCAGCCGCTTGGCGTAGCGCTCGGGTTCGGTGGCCAGATCCCAGTCCAAATAGGGTTCGAGATCGGCGAATTCAGACGGTAGCGCCATTGCGCTGGTACTCCTTCACATAGTCACCGGTCGTCTTGTGCAGATGGCGAATCAAGACCTCCTGGTCGCACAGCAGGAACTCTTTGACGGCCCGGGTGCCGATCATGGTCTGGGTGGCTTCCAGCGTGTTGGCGTCCTGCAGCGCGTACTCCTTGAACGTCACGGCTGCCAACTCCTGGGCCAGGCGTTCCCGCGCGTTGCGTGGCGGCACGAAGTACAGCGTGCATTCGAAGATGTGCTTGTCCACCGCGGTCGGCCAGTAGTGGTAGGTGAGGAACCAGCCCGGCTCCCAGATCAGCAGCATGAAGTTCGGGTAGAAGAGCCACGAGTCGATGCCCCACTGCGGCACCCGTTTCACGTTGACACCCGGTGGCAGCTCGAGGTTTTCGATGATCTCCGGCTTGTCCCAGGGGCCGAACAAGCCGCTGCGCAACACCTGGTCCATCGGCTTGACCATGGACATGTCCGACGGCGGCGCCTGACCACCCCACGTCGACTGCAGGTTGTGCGGGCCGGCCAACTCGTAGTGCAGCGCCTCGTAGCCGTACTTCTGGATCTTGGCGGCTTCTTCCTTGGTGTACTGCCCCTGGTGCAGGATCGGCGCGTGGTAGAACTCGACGAACGCGTCGATGAACAGCTTCCAGTTGCTGCCGACCTCGGCCCGGTAGGAGTAGGTCTCGGTCATCTCGCCGAAGGGGTAACCCTCGATGCTCTTGGCCAGCGGACCGAGGTAGTCGGTGAGCGGCGCCGCGTTGTCGTCGAAGTTGATGAAGATGAAGCCTTCCCACACCTCGCAGCGGACGGGCGCGAGGCCGAAGTTGCCCTTGTCGAGGTTGAAGAACTCCTCTTCCTGCTGGACGAAGGTCAGGTCGCCGTCGAGGCTGTACCGCCAGGCGTGGTACTTGCAGGTGAACTGGCGGCAGGTGCCGGAGGTCTCCTCGTTGGGGAAGTCGTTCCACACCAGCTTGTTTCCGCGGTGGCGGCAGACGTTGTGATAAGCCTTGACGGCCCCGTCCTTGGTCTTGACGATGATCACCGATGTGCCCTTGCCGGCAGACGGCAGTTCTCTGGTGAAGTAGCTGCCGGTGCGCGGCAGGCGATTGACCCGGCCGACGTTGAGCCAGGTCTTCCTGAAGACCGCCTCGCGCTCGGCCTCGAAGAACGCCGGATCGATCGAGTCGGTGTAATCGACCGGTGCGGTCCCGAGTTCGGGATAATTCTCTGTCCAGCTGCCAGCGGCCGGCTTCGGGAAGTGGGGCAACGTTCTTACCTCTCTTATCGTTGCTGATCGGCGTGTTCGAGCTGCACGCCAAAAGTGTTGAAGGCCATGGCCAGCGCGGCATAGCAGCCGACGGTGAATACGAAATCCATCCGCTGCTGGTCGTCCAGGCGTTGGCCCAGCGCGGCCCATGTCTCGTCGGACAGCTGCGATTTCTCCTCGAGCTCGTCGACGCCGGCGATCACCGCGCGATCGAACTCGTCGGCGGCCTCGCCCCGTCTCACCGCGGCGATCTCGTCGTCGGTGATTCCCTCGTCCTTGGCCATGCGGACGTGGTGCGACCACTCGTAGGCGCAGTCGCGGCGATGCGCGACCCGCAGGATGGCCAGTTCGCGGATCCGCGGGGGCAGCGTGGACGAGGTCAACAGGTGAACGTTGAACCGCAGAAACGCCTTGGCCAGCGCAGGGTGGTGGGCCAGGGTGGACAGCGCGTTGTTGGACTCCGCGCCGCGCATCGCCGAGAGCGCGTTGTGGGTGGCCTCGTCCCACTGATCAGCCGGCAGCGGCGGCAACCGCATCCGTGCTCCCCTCTCGCCATCCTCCCGGCCACCTCTCGGTCAAGGAGAATCGTATTCTCATTTCCAACCAATAGAGTTGCATGAATCGCGCGGCCGGTCAATGCCGCCGGTCGGGGGCCGGTCCGGGGGCGGATGCCGGGCGCGCCGGCGGCGGTCGCGGCGGGCTTTTTACAGCGCAAACGGCGGCGAACGGACCGCGTTACCCCGACACGCGGCGGCCGCCCCAGCGCGGCGCCGCTCCGGGCCGGGCAATTTGGCGACGGCTTCCACCGCTGCTCAGACGACGAACGCCGGTCGCGGTGTCTGCTGGATGTTGATTCTCGCCTGGCGAGAAGATAGTTTTCATTTTAGTGATCTTGGCACGGGACAGCGATTCGCCGAGGCCGCGTGGGAGCGGAATCGAACAGGCGGACCCGATGGAAGGGCAACGGCCATGAACAAAGAAGACATGATGCTGATCAGCGTGGACGACCACACCGTCGAGCCGCCGGACATGTTCAAGAACCACCTGTCGAAGAAGTACATCGACGACGCGCCGCGGCTGGTGCACAACGCCGACGGCTCGGACATGTGGAAGTTCCGCGACACGGTGATCCCGAACGTCGCGCTGAACGCGGTCGCCGGTCGGCCCAAGGAGGAGTATGGCATCGAGCCGACGGGGCTCGACGAGATCCGGCCGGGTTGCTACAACGTCGACGAGCGCGTCAAGGACATGAACGCCGGCGGCATCCTGGCCTCGATCTGTTTCCCGTCCTTCCCGGGCTTTGCCGGGCGGCTGTTCGCCACCGACGACCCGGAGTTCTCGATCGCGCTGGTGCAGGCCTACAACGACTGGCACATCGACGAGTGGTGCGGCGCCTACCCGGCGCGTTTCATCCCGATGGCGATCCCGGTGATCTGGGACGCCGAAGCATGCGCCGCCGAGGTACGCCGGGTGTCGAAGAAGGGCGTGCACGCGCTGACCTTCACCGAGAACCCGGCCGCGATGGGCTACCCCAGCTTTCACAACGAATACTGGAACCCGTTGTGGGAAGCGTTGTGCGACACCGACACCGTGATGAACGTCCACATCGGGTCCTCGGGCCGCCTGGCGATCACCGCGCCGGATGCGCCGATGGACGTGATGATCACACTGCAGCCGATGAACATCGTGCAAGCGGCGGCGGACCTGCTGTGGTCGGCACCGATCAAGAAGTACCCCGATCTCAAGATCGCCCTGTCCGAGGGCGGCACCGGGTGGATCCCGTATTTCCTGGAGCGGGCCGACCGCACCTACGAGATGCACTCCACCTGGACGCACCAGGACTTCAAGGGCAAGCTGCCCAGCGAGGTGTTCCGCGACCACTTCCTAACCTGCTTCATCAGCGACAAGGTCGGCGTGGCCCTGCGCAACATGATCGGCATCGACAACATCTGCTGGGAAGCCGACTACCCGCACAGCGACTCGATGTGGCCGGGCGCGCCCGAAGAGTTGTGGGACGTGTTGAGTATCAACAACGTTCCCGACGACGAGATCAACAAGATGACGTACGAGAACGCGATGCGGTGGTATTCGTTCGACCCGTTCACGCACATCTCACGCGAACAGGCGACCGTCGGCGCGCTGCGCAAGGCCGCCGAGGGGCACGACGTGTCCATCAAGGCGGCGGGCCACGAAAAGGACTCCCGGGGCGGCTCGTCCTTCGCGGAGTTCGCGGCCAACGCGAAGGCCCTCACCGGCAACACGGACTAGCGGTCCCGTTCCCCGCTAGCAGACGCAGAATCGCACTGTGTGGGCCGCAATCGTGCGATTTCGCGTCTGCTCGCGCTCAATGGAGGTGTGCCAATGCCCGGCGATGGCATGAACTTCGAGCTGACCGATGACCAGGAGCTGATCCGCCGGTCGGTCGCCGAGCTGGCGAGCAAGTTCGACGACCAGTACTGGATGGAAAAAGACCAAGCGCACGAGTTTCCCACCGAGTTCTACCAGGCCATCGCCGACGGCGGCTGGCTGGGCATGACGATTCCCACCGAATACGGCGGTCACGGCCTCGGGATCACCGAGGCCACCATCCTGCTCGAGGAGGTCGCCAAATCCGGCGGCGCCATGAACGCCGCCAGCTCGATTCACCTGTCCATCTTCGGCATGCAACCGGTGGTGGTGCACGGCTCCGACGAGCTCAAGGCCCGCACACTGCCCAAGGTCGCCACCGGTGAGGTGCACGTCTGCTTCGGCGTCACCGAACCCGGCGCGGGGCTCGACACGTCGCGGATCACCACCTTCGCCAAACGCGACGGCGATCGCTACATCGTCAACGGCCGCAAGGTCTGGATCTCCAAAGCGATGGAGTCGGACAAGATCCTGTTGCTCACCCGCACCCAGAGCTACGACGAGGTCACCAAGAAGACGGACGGGATGACTTTGTTCATCACCGATCTCGACCGCAGCCGCGTCGACGTCCGGCCCATCCGCAAGATGGGCCGCAACGCCGTCAGCTCCAACGAGTTGTTCATCGACAACCTCGAAGTACCCGTCGAGGACCGGATCGGCGAGGAGGGCAAGGGTTTTCAGTACATCCTGGACGGCCTGAATCCGGAGCGCATGCTGATCGCCGCCGAGGCGCTCGGCATCGGCCGGGTGGCGCTGGACAAGGCGGTGAAATACGGCAACGAGCGCGAGGTCTTCGGCCGGCCCATCGGCATGAACCAGGGCCTGCAGTTCCCGCTCGCCGACTCGCTGGCACGCCTGGACGCCGCCGAGCTGATGCTGCGCAAGGCCACCTGGCTGTACGACAACGGCAAACCCTGTGGGCGCGAGGCGAATACGGCGAAATATCTGTGCGCCGACGCGGGCTTCGCCGCCGCGGACCGGGCGTTGCAAACTCACGGCGGCATGGGTTACGCGGAGGAGTACCACATCACCCGCTACTTCCGCGAGGCCAGGCTGATGAAGATAGCGCCGGTCAGTCAGGAGATGATCCTCAATTTCCTGGGATCCAACGTCCTGAAATTGCCGAGGAGCTATTGAGCGCGACCGAGGGGGCCGTGCTGCTGTCGGAGGACCGCGACGGGGTACGCACGCTCACCCTCAACCGGCCGCGTCGTAAGAACGCGATCAACCCCGGGCTGTGGGTCGCGTTGCGCGACGCCCTGCACGCCGCCGGCCACGACCGCACCGTCCGCGCGCTGGTGATCGCCGGAGCCGGCGGCAGTTTCTGCTCGGGCGCCGACATCTCGGTTCCCGACGACACCCATCCGAATTACAAGCTGCAGCGCCTGACCGACGTGGCGCTGGCCCTGCACGAGCTGGCGATCCCCACGGTCGCCAAGGTGACCGGAGTGGCCGTCGGCGCGGGATGGAACCTCGCGCTCGGCTGCGACTTCGTGGTCGCCACACCGGAATCGACCTTCTGCCAGATCTTTTCCAAGCGGGGCCTGTCGATCGACCTCGGCGGTTCCTGGCTGCTGCCCAAACTCGTTGGCCTGCAACAGGCCAAGCGGCTCGCGCTGCTCGCCGAGACGATCGACGCCCAAGAGGCGCACGCCCTGAACCTGGTGACGTGGGTGGTGCCGGGCGAGCAGATCGATGGCTTCGTCGACGACCTCGCGGGCCGTCTGGCGGCCGGACCCCCGATCGCGCTGGCCCACACCAAGGCCCTGCTGAACGAGGGCGCGCACGGCTCCATGCGCGACGCGCTGGCCAACGAGGCCCGAGCGCAGGTCGGCAACTTCGCGACGGCGGACGCGGCCGCGGCGTATGCCGCCTTCGCGCAGCGGCGGGAGCCGTCGTTTACTGGCCGGTGGACGCTATCGAAATCCAAGGATGCGGAGTAGGGACATGCGGGAAACAGTCATCGTCGAAGCCGTGCGCACCGCGGTGGGCAAGCGCAACGGCGGCCTGTCCGGGGTGCATCCCGCCGACCTGTCCGCCGTCGTCCTCAACGAACTGCTGGAGCGCGCCGGTGTCGGCCCGGAGGTCGTCGACGACGTGGTCTGGGGGTGTGTGTCTCAGGTCGGCGACCAGTCCAGCAACATCGGCCGCTACGCGGTCCTGGCCGCGGGCTGGCCCGAGACCATCCCGGGGACCACCGTCAACCGCGCGTGCGGGTCCAGTCAGCAGGCGCTCGACTTCGCCGTGCAGGCGGTGATGTCCGGCCAGCAGGACGTCGTCGTCGCCGGGGGCGTCGAGGTGATGAGCCGGGTTCCCCTCGGTTCGGCCAGGGCGACCGGCATGCCGTACGGCCCGAGGGTCCTCGCCCGCTACGACGACTTCTCGTTCAACCAGGGGCTGTCGGCGGAGATGATCGCCAAGAAGTGGGGATTCTCCCGCACCCGGCTCGACGAATACTCCGCCCAGTCCCACGAACGGGCCGCCGCGGCCCAGGACGCGGGCGCGTTCACCGATCAGATCGTTCCGGTGTTCACCGATGACGAAACCGTCGTCGCCGCCGACGAGGGCGTGCGGCGGGGCACCACGGTCGAGAAGCTCGCCGGACTCAAGCCGGCGTTCACCGAGGACGGCGTGATCCACGCGGGCAACTCCTCGCAGATCTCCGACGGCGCGGCCGCCCTGCTGGTGACGACGGCGGAGATGGCGGTCGAGCTGGGGCTCACCCCGCTGGTGCGCTACCTGGCCGGCGCGGTGACCGGGGCGGATCCGGTGCTGATGCTCACCGGGCCCATCCCCGCGACCGAGAAGGTGCTGAAGAAGGCCGGCGTGCCGCTGGCCGAGGTGGGCGTGTTCGAGGTGAACGAGGCCTTCGCGCCGGTGCCGCTGGCGTGGATCGCCGAGACCGCGGCGGACCCCACCCTCGTCAACCCGCTCGGCGGCGCCATCGCGCTGGGGCACCCGCTGGGCGCGTCCGGGGCGGTGTTGATGACCCGGATGGCGCACCACATGCGTGCCAACGGGATTCGCTACGGGTTGCAGACCATGTGCGAGGGCGGCGGCACGGCCAACGCCACCCTGGTCGAACTCGTGGGCTAGCTCCGGCGAGGCCCACCGCGAGAAAACGGTCCCTGGGTGACCCTTGTCACAGCGGCCCAACTAACCTACTGTGTGTTCACTAGGTTGGTTCGTCCCGCCAGTCGGTCAAAGGAGTCCGGTGCCAGACGCACGGCCATACGACACGTTGCTCGCCAAAGGCGAGGACCGTAAGCAGCGGATCCTCGACGTCGCGCAACGGCTGCTCACCCGCAACGGCTGGCGCAGCACCACCCTCGCCCAGATCGCCGGCGAGGCCGGCGTTACCCCCGCGGGCCTGCTGCATCACTTCGAATCCAAAGAGCAGCTGCTGCACGCCGTCCTCGATGCCCGCGACCTCGACGACGACCTGCACGCCGACCGGACCGGCGATCTGTTCGCCCAGATCGCCCAGGTCGCGGACCGGTTCAACCGGGCACCCGAACTGGTCGGAACGTTCACGGTGCTGCTCGTTGAAAACATCCTTCCCGACGCCCCGCTGCACGACCGGATGTTGGCCCGGCATCGCGCGGCGACCGACATCGTCGCCGACCTCATCCGCCGCGGGCAGGCGGATGGCCGGTATCGCACGGACATAGACCCCGCCGTCAAGGCGGTGGAGATTCTCGCCTTCGTCCACGGAATGGAAACCACATGGTTGCTCGATCCATCGATACCGCTAACCGAGGTGTTCAAGCAGTACGCCGAGACACTGGCGCGGGACTTCGCCCCGCAGACGAGCCGCGCGGCGACATGAGGTACCGGCTCGACGTGGTCGCGGCGACCGTCGTCGACGCCGTCCGCTTCGCCGGCGGCTGGCTCTTCGACCGGTCGATGGCCGGGTGGGACGTCACGGTCCTCGTCGCTGACCATCCGGACGACCGGCCGCTGCAGATCCTGGGCGCCCGGGTGGTCGACCTGGAAGACGCCCTGGCGGCGGCGCAATCCCGCCCCCGTCCGCAGGCACTGGCGGCCGCGGCGGACCTGTTCGGGTGCGACTCCCGCGTGCGCCAAGGGGTGTTGCAGGCCCTCGATCACGGCGTCACCGAGGTCACGCTGTGGGGGGAGAACTGGCCGGCCGAGCTCGACGACAGCGTCGGCCTGGTGCAGCACCGGCTGAGCATGGCCGCCCACACGTTCAAGGCCCAGGCCCTGGCCGCCGCCGCGCTTCCGCAGGTTTCCATCGGCCATGTCGAGACGTTCCGCAGCGGGCTGCTGGCCTGGCCGTCGGTCGCGGCGGATCTGGTTCCCGCGAGCTGACACCGGCATCCCACGCGCCGACCCCTCGTTGACGGCCAGGTTGCCGTATGGAAATGTAATACTCATCTGCGAGAGGCGCGTTCTCACTAGCCGAGATTCAAGGAGCGGGAGATGGCGAGCGAATTCTCCGAGTTGGACTTCTTCCGCGGCACCGAGCTCATCGAAGACCCGTACCCCTACTACGAGGCGCTGCGCGCGCAGTGCCCCGTCACCCGGGAGAGCCATCACGACGTCACCATGATCACCGGCTGGGACGAGGCCTGCGCCGTGCTCAACGACGCCGAGACGTGGTCCTCCTGCATCTCGGTGACCGGCCCGTTCCCCGGCTTTCCGGTGCCGCTGGAGGGCGACGACATCACTGAGCTGATCGAGCAACACCGCGACGAATTGCCGTTCAGCGACCAGCTGCCCACCCTCGATCCGCCCACCCACACCAACCACCGCTCGCTGCTGATGCGTTTGATCACCCCCAAGCGCCTCAAGGAGAACGAGGACGCCATGTGGGTGTTGGCCGACCAGGTGCTCGACACCTTCCTGGCGCCCGGGCACGGCGACTGGATCAAGGGCTTCGCCGGGCCCTTCACGCTGCTGGTCATCGCGGACCTGCTCGGCGTGCCCGAGGAGGATCGCGACAAGTTCGTCAAGGGCATCCGCGACAACTCGGGTGGCGGCGTCGGGGGCACCAAGGGCTCGCTGGCACACAGCCCACTGGAATTCCTCTACGGCCTCTTTTCCGACTACGTCCGCGACCGCCGGCGCGAGCCGCGCGACGATGTGCTGACCGGTCTGGCCACCGCCACCTACCCGGATGGCTCGACCCCGGAGGTCGAAGACGTGGCCCGGGTCGCCAGCAACGTGTTCTCGGCCGGCCAGGAGACCACCGTGCGGCTGCTGGGCGCGGCCTTGCAGACGCTCGGGGAGCGGCCCGACATCCAGGCGCAGTTGCGCAAGGACCGCAGCCTGATCCCCAACTTCATCGAGGAGTCGTTGCGGCACGAGAGCCCGGTCAAGGGCGACTTCCGGTTGAACCGGGTGCCCGTCAATGTCGGCGGCGTCGACCTGCCGGCGGGGACCACCGTGATGGTGGTGCAGGCGGCCGCCAACCGTGATCCCCGCCGCTTCGAAGACCCGACCACCTTCGACCCGGCCCGCAAGAACGCCCGTCAGCACATCTCGTTCGGGCGAGGTATCCACAGCTGCCCGGGCGCGCCATTGGCCCGCGCCGAAACCCGGGTGGCGATCGAGCGCCTGCTCGACCGGACGTCCGACATCAGGATCAACGAGAAGGTCCACGGGCCGGCGAATGACCGCCGGTACCAATACGTTCCGACCTACATCCTGCGCGGGCTGACCGAGCTGCACCTGGAGTTCACCCCGGCATGAAAGTCACGGTCGACGACCAGCGCTGCCGCGGCCATGGCGTCTGCACGACGCTGTGCCCCGAGGTCTTCAGCCTCACCGACGATGGTTACGCCGAGGCGATATCCGCCGACGTGCCAAGCGAATTCGAAGCGGCAACCCAGGAGGCCATCGAGTGCTGTCCTGAGCAGGCCATCAGCAAAATCTAATCCAGTCAAGGAGATTCAGTGGCGAAAGGTTACGTCATCCTCACGGAGGCCATCAAGGACCCGGAGGGCATGAAGGCCTATGGCAAGGCCGCCGGTTCGGCGATGGCCGGTGCCACCATTCTGGCGGTGGACACCGCGCCCAAAGTGATCGAGGGCACCTGGCACGGCGACCAGACCGTCGTGCTGGAATTCGAATCGGTGGACGCCGCGCGCGCCTGGTACGAGTCCGAGGGGTATCAAAAGGCGGCGAAACTGCGGCAGGCGGCGGCCGACTGCAACGCCGTCATCCTCTCCGGCTTCTGATCGTCCTACTCGCCGACGATCGAGATGGCCTGCCGAGGGCACTGACGCACGGCCTCGCGCACGTCATGCTCGTTTTCCGGGGTGACCTCTTCCTGCAACACCGTCAGCATGTCGTCGTCGCCGAGCAGGAAGATCTCCGGATTGATGCCCATGCAGACGCCGTTGCTCTCGCAGAGTCCCCAATCGACTTCGATTTTCTTTGTCACGGCAACCCCCTTACCGAAGTACCTTGACGGGCACGTTCTTCCAGCCCGCGACGTTTTGCATGGTTACCCGTTGGCAGCCCGCCCAGTCCACCTCGTAGCGCGGCATGAAGTCGAGGAGCCGCTCCAGCGCGATCCTGCTTTCCATGCGGGCCAGCGCCGCCCCGAGGCAGCTGTGGATCCCGTAACCGAGCCCGAGGTGCTGGGCCTCGGTCTGGTCACGCTCGATGTCGAAGGTGTCGGCGTCGGTGAAGGCTTCCGGATCGCGGTTCGCCGCGGCGCCGCAGAGAAACACCGGCTTGCCCGCAGGGATCACGCCACCGCTGACGTGTGCCTCCTTGAGCGTGTAGCGGACGTTGTACTGCACCGGTCCCTCGTAGCGCAGCAGCTCTTCCACCGCCCCGGGGATCTTGTCGCGGTCCTCCTGTAGCTTCTGCCACTGGTTGGGGTGACGGGCGAAGATCACCGCCGCGTTGCCGAGCAGTTTGGTGACGGTCTCGGCGCCCGCACCGCCGAGAAGGGTTGCGAACCCGCAGATCTCGATGTCGTCGAGCTTGCGCAGCTGCCCGTCTTCGCCCGGGACCTCGGCAGCGATCAGGCGGCTGATCATGTCGTCCTGCGGTTCCTGGCGGCGCTCCTGCACCAGGCCGAAGTAGTACATCGCCGTGTCGATGTTGGCCTGCATGCCGGCTTCGCTGATCTCGATCTGGCCCGGCTCGTGGGACAGGCTGGTGTCGATCCAGTGGCGCACCTGCTGGCGGTACTCCTCGGGCACCCCCGCCATCCGGGTGATGACCTCAACCGGGAACGGTCCCGAGAAATCCTGCACGACATCGAAGTTTTCCGGGTCGGCGGCACCCAGGTATTTGTCGATCACTTCGATGACGGTGTCGCGCTGCGATTGGATCGCCCGCGGGGTGAACGCCTTGTTGAGCAGGCTGCGCATGTGGCGGTGCTCCGGGGGATCCATGAAGATGATCGACTTCTGCTCGGGAGCGATGCCCTTGCGCACCATCGCCAGGTCGCAGCCGCGCGCCGAGGAGTACGTCTCGAAGTCCTTGAACGCCGCCGCGACGTCCACGTGACGGGTCAGCGCGTAGAAGTCCTCCTTTTCGTCGTAATACAGCGGCGCGTCCTCCCGCATCCGCCGGTAGATGTCGAACGGATTGTTGTAGTAGTCCTCGGAGTACGGATCGAAGACGACCTTCGGTTTTGTCACTGATTCTCTCCTCAGCGGCGAGGGCGGGCTGAAACCGTTACAGCGGAGTGGTTGACTGTAAAGGTAACGGTAATACCTTCGTGACGAACCGGAAAGACCGAAACGCGAGCATTTCAAACCCCCTTCGGCGCGGTCGTCCTGGATCCGAAGGCCTTGATGACGTGGTTCAAGGCACCCAGATCGCCACCGAGTTCCTCGGCGACCCCGCGCACCACGCTCACGTCCTTGTTCACGAATTCGCCGGCAACCTCGATGAACGACGCGACGGAACCGCCCGCCGCCACCATGCTCAGGACGCGGCTGCTCGCGCTGCCGTGCGACAGCGCGCCCAGCAGGGTCGGCTCCGGCACGCCGAGCAGCTCGCCCAGCCTGACGGATTCCGCGAGCAGCCCGATGTGACCGGCGAACAAGGCGTTGTTGACCAGCTTCACCTTCTGGCCGCAGCCGCGCGGACCGACGTGCAGTACGGGATCGCCGTAGCAGTCCAGCACGGGGCGCACCCGCGTCACCGCGTCGTCGGAACCGCCCACGAACAACGTGAGCAGGCCGGCGGCAACATGCTGCGGGCCCCCGCTGACCGCGGCGTCGACGACGTCGACGTCGTTGGCGCGCGCGGCGACGGCGTCGATGGTCGTCGGGCTCACGGTGGTGTGGATGATCAGCGCCGAGCCGGGCGACATGGCGCGCAGCAGCCCGCCGTCCAGGCAGACCTCTCGCACCTGTTGATCGGTGAACACGCAGAGCACCACGACGTCGGCGTGCGCACCCGCCTCGGCCGGCTCGCCAACGGCCAGCGCGCCGAGCCGTTCGAGATCGCGGCGCTTGCCCGCGGTCCGGCCCAGGGCGACGACGTCGCATCCGGCCGCTGCCAGCCGGGCCACCATCGGCCCGCCCATTCGCCCCGCACCGACGAACCCGACCCTCATCTCGGATGTCCCATGAGGGCAAGCGCCGCGTCGGCCGTGTCCAGCACGGCGCCACCGCTGGCCCCGGCTCGGTCGGCCAGGTCCACCACCAGGCGGACGTCCTTTTGCAGCAGCGTCGCGGCCACGGCGGCTAGCCGCTCCAACCCGCCGATGCCGCCAAGGGCGTTGAGCGCGAAGCTGTTCCCGCTGCTGCGTGACACGACTTCGGTGAGACGGCCCGGATCGACGCCCAGCGCGCCGGCCAGCGACAGCGCGGAGGCCGCCGTGGCGAGGTGGGCGGTGAACAAAAGGTTGTTCAGCAGCTTGGTGGTCTGCCCCGAACCCAGCTCACCGAGGTGGACGATCGGGTCGGCGTAGGTGGCGAAGACCGGGCGGCACCGCTCGACCACGTCGGCGTCCCCGCCGACCATCACCAGCAGGCGCCCTTCGGCGGCCGCCTGACCACCGCCGCTCACCGGCGCGTCGATGACCGAAACGCCTTGGCTCGCGGCCCGGTTCGCCAGGTCCCGGCAGGTGTTGGGGTGCACGGTGCTGTGCACCGCGATCACCCCGCCGGGCCTCATCGCCGACAACAGGCCTTGTTCGCCCCCGGCGAGCTGTTCGACGTCGGCATCGCCCACGACGCACAGGCAGACCAGATCGCTGGCCGCGCCGAGCTCGGCCGGGGACTTCGCAACCTTCGCCCGCGTGTCGGCGAATGCCTCGAGGGTCTCGGGCCTGCGCGCCCATAGCGTCGTCTCGTAACCGCCCTCGACGATCCGCCGCGCCATCGGTCCGCCCTGGCTGCCCAGCCCGATGAATCCGACTCTCATCCGGCCTCCCGATCGGGCTCGGCCGGCCGCGCACCCACGCATTCCTCCACGAAGGCAAGGACATTCGCGTGGTATTCGGGGGCGGCGTGCCCCAGGCTGATGTTGTGCCCGGCCCCCGGCTGTCTGTGCACGACGAATCGCGGCGCCGCGGAAAACAGGGCGCTGATCTCCGTCACCGCCGAATCGTCGGCCTGCCAGACCTTTTCGTGCTCGGCGATGCTGAAATGCACCGGGACGCGAACGGCGGGTGCGAGCTCCGGGAAGGTCTGGCGGGCCCAGTTCGACACCATCTGGTCCTCGTAGGCCGGCGCCGACGGGGAAACCGTTGCGCCGCCGAGGACCTCGGGCGGGTACAGCTCCTCCGGGCTCCACAGCAGCCCGCGCATGCCCGGCGGGCGGCTATCGCGGGTTGCCGTTCTCAGTATTTCCCGAGCGGCCGGGTGATAGTGCCGGCCCGTGCCCGCGAGCTCGATGCCCAGCAGGTCGGCGCCGCGCGCGTCGGCCGCCATCCGCATCGTCAGCTCGCACCCACCCGAATGGCCCCACACGAATAGGCCGGCGCCGCTTGGGCGTTCGCCGAGGATGCGGTCGATCGCCCCATACGCCAGGTTGACGCGTTGCTCGCCCTCGGCCATCGCCTCGGGATACGGCGCCGAGCTGCCGTAGCCGGGACGGTCGAGCGCCACCACCGTGAATCCGGCCGCCGCACCGGACCGCAGCAGGGAGTAGGCCGGGTGGCCCGGGCAGTCGAAATAGACGGCGGTGGTGCCGCCGCCGTGGATGGCCGCGATCACGGCCTTGGGTTGCTCCGCTTCGCAGACGAGCGCCGACATCGGCACGCCGTCGACGATCACCAGCCGGGGGCGCGGCGGCGTCATGCGTCCGCCCGCAGCAGGAGCACGCCGCTGGGAGTCAGGCCCCCGCTGCTGACCACGCCGACGCGGGCGTCGACGACCTGGCGATCGCCCGCCTCGCCGCGGAGTTGGCTGATGGCCTCGTGCAGGAGACCCATGCCGTGCGTGCGACCGTGCGAGAGTTGGCCGCCGTGGGTGTTGAGCGGTAACAGGCCGTCGCGCGCAATGTTCTTGCCGCCGTCCAGGAATTCCTTGGCCTCACCGATCCCGCAGAAGCCCAGCGCCTCGATCCACGACAGGCAGTTCATGGTGAAGCCGTCGTAGAGTTCGGCGACATCGACGTCGGCCGGCCGCAGGGAGGTGCGGGTCCAGACGTGCGCCGACTGGCCCAGCACCTGCGGTTCGTGGGTCAAAGTGCTTTGATCCCAGTCGATTCGCTCAACGATCTGGGTGCCCACCGCCTCGACCAGCACGGGCCGCTTGGCGAGGTCACGAGCGGCGTCGACGGCGGAAACGATGACGGCGATCGCGCCGTCGCACGGCACGTCGCAGTCGTAGAGACCGAACGGTGTGGTGATGGGCCGGGCGTTCAGGTAGTCGTCCATGGTCATCGGGGAGCGGTAGATGGCGGTCGGGTTGAGTTCGGCGTTGGCGCGCTGGTTCAAGGCGATCCAGCCCAGCGTCTCCTTGGTGGTGCCGTAGCGGTGAAAGTGCCGCTGCGCGTTCATCGCCAGGGTGTGGGCCGCCGAGGTGGCGCCAAAGGGCATCTGCCAGCCCGACATTCGGCCCATCGACGGGGTGATCTTGCCCTGCTTCATCAGCTCGGCGTGGGTGGCCTCCCACAGCGTCCGGAAGCACAGCACGTGCCGCGCCAATCCGCACGCGACAGCCATCATGGCCGCGATCACCGAGCCGCCCGGGCCGAACGTCTCCATGGCGCCGTTGTGCCAGGTGGGCCGGATTCCCAGCGCGGCCTCCAGGGCGGTGACGCCACCTTCGCCCATGCCCGCGACCGTCATCGCGCCGGGGTAGGTGGACAGGCCGTCGATGTCGGCGTAGGTCAGCCCGGCATCGGCGATCGCCGCCTCGCACGCTTGCACCGTCAGCGCCAGCGGGGGTTGCATCAGCCGGCGCCCGATGGGCGACATCCCGATCCCGGTCAGCGCGACCTTGTCCTCGAACTTCTCGGCGGTCAGCATCGGCCGGACGTTTTCGCCGAACCGTTCGGGCGCGATCTCGTCGGCCGGCAGAGGAGCGGGTTCGGCGCCTTGCGAGGGCCGAAACAGGGGGAACCAGACGTCCTCGACCTGTTCGAAGACGACCTCCACTTGTTGACCCAGCTCGAGCCGCTCGAGCTCGCACTCCACGATGTTGGTGGTCAGCCGTACCCGCGGATCTTCCGCGATGGCCACCTGCGCGATCACGTAGGGCGCCGGCAACCCGGGCAAACTGAACCTGTCTCTTATACACATCTC
>NZ_LATC01000025.1:0-54221 GCF_001414075.1 Mycobacterium sp. UM_11
AGATGTGTATAAGAGACAGGCATCGTCGAGCACCGCTTCGTCGGGTTGTTCACCGTCGCCGCCATGAACGCCGACGTCCTGGAGATCCCGACGGTCTCCACCCGGGTGCGCGACGCGCTCACCATGGCCGACAGCGACCCGATCCACCCCGGCCAGCTGCTGCTCGATGTCATCCAAACCGTCCCGCGCTCCGAACTTTTCACGCTGAGCGCCGAGCGGCTGCTGGCGATGGCCAAAGCGGTGGTGGATCTGGGATCCCAACGGCGGGCGCTGTTGTTCCTGCGCGCCGACCGGCTTCAATACTTCGTCTCCTGCCTGGTCTATCTGCCACGCGACCGCTACACCACACAGGTGCGGTTGCAGATCGAGGACATCCTGGTCCGCGAGTTCGGCGGCACGCGACTGGAATTCACCGCCCGGGTCAGCGAATCACCCTGGGCCCTCATGCATTTCATGGTCCGGCTGCCCGAAGAGGCGGCGCCGGTGGACGTCTCGGAGGAGAACAGGGTCCGCATCCAGGGGATGCTGAGCGAGGCGGCGCGAACCTGGACCGACCGGTTGATCGGCGCCGCCGCGGACCGGGCCGTCGAGCACGCCGAGGTCGAGCACTATGCGAACGCGTTCTCCGAGGCCTACAAACAATCCGTCACCCCCGTCGACGCGATCGAGCACATCGGCATAATCAAAGAGCTGCAAGATAATTCGGTCAAGCTCTTGTTCTCCGAACGCGGCGAGGACGGGGCGGCCCAGCTGACCTGGTTCCTGGGTGGGCGCACCGCCTCGCTGAGCCAGCTGCTGCCCATGCTGCAGAGCATGGGCGTCGTGGTCCTCGAGGAGCGGCCCTTCACCGTGACCCGCCCGGACGGGCTGCCGGTGTGGATCTACCAGTTCAAGATCTCGCCGCACCCCACCATCAAGCCGGCGACCACGGCCGCCGAGCGCGACGCGACCGCGCAACGCTTTGCCGACGCGGTCACCGCCATCTGGCAGGGCCGCGTGGAGATCGACCGGTTCAACGAGCTGGTCATGCGCGCGCGGCTGAGTTGGCAGCAGGTCGTGCTGCTGCGCGCCTACGCAAAATACCTGCGACAGGCCGGTTTTCCCTACAGCCAGTCCCACATCGAAGCGGTGCTCAACGAGCACCCCTCGACCGTGCGGTCGCTGGTCACGCTGTTCGAAGCGCTCTTCGATCCCAAGGCTTCTATTTCCGCGGGGTCGCCGACAAGTCGCGACGCGCAGGCCGCCGCCGCGGCGGTCGCCGCCGACATCGACGCGGTCGTGGGTCTGGACACCGACCGCATCCTGCGCGCGTTCGCTTCCCTGGTCCAGGCCACGTTGCGCACCAATTACTTCGTCACGCGCGAGGGTTCGGCGCGTGCGCGAAACGTGTTGGCCCTCAAGCTGGATGCCCAGCTCATCGACGAGCTGCCGCTGCCACGCCCCAAGTACGAGATCTTCGTGTACTCGCCCCGCGTGGAAGGCGTCCACTTGCGCTTCGGCCCGGTGGCGCGCGGCGGCCTGCGCTGGTCCGACCGCCGCGACGACTTCCGCACCGAGATCCTCGGCCTGGTTAAGGCGCAGGCTGTGAAGAACGCGGTCATCGTCCCGGTCGGGGCCAAGGGCGGCTTCGTGGTCAAGCGGCCGCCGCTGGCCACCGGCGATCAGGCGGAGGACCGAGATGCCACCCGCGCCGAAGGTGTGGCCTGCTATCAGCTCTTCATCTCCGGGCTGCTCGACGTCACCGACAACGTCGACCACGCCACCAAAAAGGTCAGCCCGCCGCCCGAGGTGATCCGCCGGGACGGCGACGACGCCTACCTGGTGGTGGCCGCCGACAAGGGCACCGCCACCTTCTCCGACATCGCCAACGACGTCGCGAAGTCCTACGGGTTCTGGCTGGGCGACGCGTTCGCGTCCGGCGGATCGGTGGGCTACGACCACAAGGCGATGGGGATCACCGCCCGGGGGGCGTGGGAGGCCGTCAAACGCCACTTCCGGGAGATGGACGTCGACACCCAGGCCGAGGACTTCACCGTGGTGGGCGTCGGCGACATGAGCGGCGATGTGTTCGGCAACGGCATGCTGCTGTCCAAGCACATCAGGCTGAACGCCGCCTTCGATCACCGGCACATCTTCATCGACCCCGACCCCGACGCCGCGTCGTCGTGGGAGGAACGCCGGCGGATGTTCGACCTGCCGCGGTCCAGCTGGGACGACTACGACAAATCGTTGATCAGTGAGGGCGGCGGGGTGTACAGCCGCGAGCACAAGTCCATCCCGGTCAGCCCGCAGGTGCGCGACGCGCTGGGCATCGACGGCGAGGTCACCGAAATGACCCCGCCGAACCTGATCAAGGCGATCCTGCAGGCGCCGGTCGACCTGCTGTTCAACGGCGGCATCGGCACCTACATCAAGGCCGAATCCGAGTCCGACGCCGACGTGGGCGATCGCGCCAACGACCCGGTGCGGGTCAACGCAAGTCAGGTGCGCGCCAAGGTGATCGGCGAAGGCGGAAACCTGGGGGTGACCGCGCTCGGCCGCGTGGAGTTCGACCTGTCGGGCGGGCGGATCAACACCGACGCGATGGACAACTCCGCCGGCGTGGACTGTTCGGACCACGAGGTCAACATCAAAATCCTGATCGACTCGCTGGTCACCGCCGGCCGGGTCGATCGCGACGAGCGCAAGTCGCTGCTGGAGTCGATGACCGACGAGGTCGCCCAGCTGGTGCTCACCGACAACGAGGATCAGAACGACCTGATCGGCACCAGCCGCGCCAACGCGGCCAGCCTGTTGCCGGTGCACGGCAGGCAGATTCAATACCTGGTCGACGAGCGGGGGCTCAACCGCGAACTGGAAGCGCTGCCGTCGGAAAAGGAGATCGACCGGCGGTGCGAGGCCGGCATCGGTCTCACGTCGCCCGAGCTGTGCACGCTGATGGCGCACGTCAAACTCGGGCTCAAAGAGCAGATGCTGAACACCGAACTGACCGAGCAGGATGTGTTCGCTTCCCGGCTGCCCCAATACTTTCCGACGCCACTGCGCGAACGGTTCACCCCGGAGATCCGCGGTCACCAGTTGCGCCGTGAGATCGTCACCACGATGCTCATCAACGATCTGGTCGACACCGCCGGCATCAGCTACGCGTTCCGGATCACCGAAGATGTCGGCGTCGGCTCGGTCGACGCGGTGCGGACCTACGTCGCCACCGACGCCATCTTCAGCGTCGGGGAGATCTGGCGGCGCATCCGGGCGGCGAATCTGCCTGTCGCGCTGTCGGATCGGCTCACGCTGGACACCCGGCGGCTGATCGACCGCGCCGGCCGCTGGCTGCTCAACTACCGTCCGCAGCCGCTGGCCGTTGGCGCCGAGATCAACCGGTTCGCCGCCAAGGTCAAGGACCTGACCCCCCGGATGTCGGAGTGGCTGCGCGGCGACGACAAGGCGATCGTCGAGAAGGAGGCCGCCGAGTTCTCCTCGCAGGGTGCACCGAAAGACCTGGCGTACATGATCGCCGCCGGCCTGTATCGCTTCAGCCTGCTGGACATCATCGACATCGCCGACATCAACGACATCGACGCCGCCGAGGTGGCCGACACCTATTTCGCCCTGATGGACCGGCTGGGCACCGACGGCCTGCTGACGGCGGTGTCCGAACTGCCCCGCAACGACCGCTGGCATTCCCTGGCGCGCTTGGCGATTCGCGACGACATCTACGCCTCGCTGCGGTCGCTGTGCTTCGACGTGCTCGCCGTAGGGGAGCCCGACGAAAGCGGCGAGGAGAAGATCGCGGAGTGGGAACACCTGTCCGCGTCGCGGGTGGAGCGGGCGCGCCGCACGCTGGTGGAGATCCAGGAAAGCGGGGAAAAGGATCTCGCGACGTTGTCGGTGGCCGCGCGTCAGATCCGGCGCATGACCCGCACGAGCGGAAGAGGATCGTCGAGTTGAGCGTCGGCTTCGTAGCCCCCGTACCGGTCCGCTGGTCGGACATCGACATGTATCAGCACGTCAACCACGCCACAATGGTCACGATCCTCGAGGAGGCGCGCGTCCAATTCCTGCGTGAAGCGTTCGAGGTCGACATCTTGACCATCGGGTTGCTGATCGCCGAAGTCAAGGTGACCTACAAGGGTCAGCTGCGGCTGGTCGATTCGCCGCTGCAGGTGACGATGTGGACCAAGCGGTTGCGGGCGGTCGACTTCACGCTGGGCTACGAGGTGCGCTCGGTGTCCGCGGACCCGGAATCCAAGCCCGCCGTCATCGCCGAGTCGCAACTGGCCGCCGTCCATATCGAGGAGGAGCGGCTGGTGCGGCTCTCCCCACACCATCGGGAGTATTTGCAGCGGTGGATCCGGTAGTTGACCGCGGACTCTGGTTGGGGCCACGCGACCCGGCCACCCAGCGCAGGGACCTGACCGCGTTCGTCGATTACGCGATGCGTCTCGACGACGCCGCGGTGATTCGACTTCGCGCGCGCCCGCCCGGATTGCTGACGGCCTGGGTGGCAACGGGTTTCGACGTTCTGGCCAGCCGGGTGGTTGCCGGCGAGGTGCGGCCCGAGGATCTGTCGGTGGGCGCGGACGCCCTGGCGCGCGGCCTGTCGGCGATGGACGACGCGGGCTTCGTCGATCCGGGATTCGCGATGGACTCCGCGTGGCGGGGTGCCCTGCCGCCGGACTCCGGCTTCACCCACCTCGAGGACATCCCCGCCCGGGTGGTACTCGACCTGGCGCAGCGCGGCGCGCGCCTCGCCAAGGAGCACGGCAGTTCGCACGGCCCGCCCGTCTCGCTACTCGACCAGGAAGTCATCCAGGTGAGCTCCGCCGATGCCAGCGTGGGCCTGCCCATGCGGTGCGTGTTCGCGTTGACCGCAATGGGTTTCCTGCCGCAGTCACCGGATGCCGTCGGGGCGGACGAAATGATCCGGGTGCGGATCCTGCCGACCTGGTTGCGGATCGACGCCCGGTTCGGCTCCGTGTACCGCCGCCGGGGGGACCCGCTGTTGCTGAGCTGAGGGACCGGACTTCTAAATCTCGGTGAGTCAAATGGCGGGCATCCGGGCTTCTTCGTCAGGTGCCGTAGACCATCCACAGCGGCAGAACCGCGTCCAGGTAGTCCATGAACTTCTTCAGGCCGACGCGGTATTGCCCGTAGCCGTAGGGGTCTTCGGCGTACTCGGGGAAGGCGATGCCCAGCCCGAACAGGCCGGGCGCCATGATTCCGTTCATCCGGTTGTACTCCAGCGGGCCCCACTGCGGCGTCTCGGGCAGCTGCCGCCGTTCGAAACCGACGGTGTAGACGACGTGGTCGCACTCGGCGACCTTCTCGTCGAATTCCGGGGCGGAAACCCAGCACCTCTCCAGCTTGTCCGGATGGACCCCGTCGATGTTCTCGCGGGCCCATTCGGCGGCCCGCCCCTTGAGGCCGGTGTCGTCGAACAGGATCCAATCATCCAGGTAGACGGCGTATTTCAGCGGGCTGCGGTAGAAGTTGATCACGCGGTCGACCGGAAGCCGCAGCAGGTGCGGCAGCGCGATCATCGACGAGTGCGAGGACCCGAAGACCGCGACCGTCGCACCTTCGAGAGGCACCTCGGCGAGCCTGTCGGCGTCGAGGGCGACCTCGACCGGTATCTCGTCGAGCGGGTAGTCGAGGCCCTTGGGTACCGCGCCGACGGCGAGGATCACGTTGTCGGAGGTCAATTCCGTGTCCCGCGTTTCGATCCACCACCGCCGTCGCCGCAGGACCAAGGTGGTGGCCGTCGTCTGGAAGACATGCACCCGTTCGCGCAGGTGCTCGGTGACCCACACCAACGGGTCGGCGACCAGGGCGAGCGCACAGGTCTCCTCCGGATCGACTTCGGCCAGGGGGAAGGGCGGTGCCTGCGAGAACCGAAACGCCGCAGCGCCATTCAGGAAACTCATGAAGGTCCCGGCAATGGTGTTGCTGGACACCGACCGCCATTTGCCGCCCAAGTCTCCCGCGGTGAAGGCGGGATCGATCCAGGCGATCTTGTCCGGCGGTACGCCCCGATCGAGCAGCCGTCCCACCGCGGCCATTCCCGCGGGTCCGGCTCCGATGACTGTCCACGCGTAGGTCGCCATGTACTAGGTATAGAGGAGCGACCGCGACATCCGCTCAGGCGATGTCGGCGAACATCAGCGCGGTGCCCGCGGCGGTGACCGTCTGCGTCACGATCTGCGCGTGGGTCAGCCGCACGGCGCTCGGCATCAGGTTTGTCCACCGTCCGGCCGCCCACCGGTACGCCCAGTAGATCGCCACCGCGGCGAACCCCAGGGCCGCGGTCCAGTTCACGACGGTGACCCAGCCCGGTGCGGCCGTCGGCATGTGATGGTGCGGCGCGGGCGCGGCCATGTCCATCGCGTGGCCGCCCGAGTCAGCGGACCCGCCCGACAGGCTGCCGTTCATCGCGCCGTACATCCACGCCATCGCCACCATCATCACCGCGTAGTAGTAGTTCGTCAGCCGGCCATCGACCGCCCGGCGCGGATGCCCGGCGATGCCGAAGAACCAGGCGCCACCGAGCAGGAAACCCAACGTCGCGACGACGGTCGGAAAGGTCATCCCCACACCCCAGGCCATGAAGATCATCACGGCGGACATGGCGAGGTGGAGCACCTGGCTGACGACGCCGGTCCAGCAGCGGCGTTGGGCGACAAGGAAATACGCGTATGCCGCGAAGCTGACGGCGAAGAGCACCGTCACCACCCACCGCAACGTGTTATCCACCAACCCACCTCTCGCCGGTGTGCTCGATCTCGGTCATGCACGACAGTACCCCCATGGGGTATAGGCCCTCGTGAGCGACACCCCGGAAGGCGCGCGAAACAGACTGCTCCGCCGTATCTTTGACCGCTCAGGCCAGCCAGGCCGCGGCGTCCGGTGCGAGTTTGCCATCGACCAGCGGTGCGCTGGCCACGATGAGCTCCCCCGGTGGCAGTGGGATCGGTCGGCGGCCGGCATTCAGTGCGCACACACCGCCGCCACCGCGGCGCCGGAAGGTCAGCGCATCGCGGGGCGCGTCCAGCCATTCGATTTGCTCACCGTCGAATTCGGTGCGCTCCTTGCGCACCCTGATGAGGTGGGCGAAGAACGCAAAGGTCGACTCGGGGTCCGCGACCTGCCTCTCGACGGTCAGTGCCGCCCATTCCTTCGGCATCGGCAGCCAGGTGTCGGGTGAGGACGAGAAGCCGAACGGGGGAGCGTCGCCCGACCACGGCATCGGGACGCGGCACCGGTCGCGGCCGCGCTCGGTGTGCCCGGAGCGTTCCCACGTCGGGTCCTGCAGCACCTCGTCGGGCAACTCCACGTCGGGCAGCCCCAGCTCCTCGCCGTTGTAGATGAACACCGCGCCCGGCAGCGCCAGCATCACCATCGCCATCGCCCGTGCCCGCCGCAGCCCGACCTCGCCGCCGCCGTAGCGGGTGACCTCCCGTCCCACGTCGTGATTGGACAACGTCCAAGTGGGCGTGGCGTTTTCCAGTGCCGTGGCCGCCAGCGAGTTGTCGATCGCGTCGTGGACTTGGGTGGCGTCGAAGTCGATCTTCGTCAGCCGGAAGTTGAAGCCGAGATGCAGTTCGTCGGGGCGTAGGTACTCGGCCCACCGGGCGTTGTCCATCACCCACACCTCGCCGATGGTCACCGCTCCCGGGTAGTCGTCGACGATCGTGCGGATGCCGCGATGGATCTCATGCACGCTCGGATGGTTGAAGCGGGGGTCGTCGTCGCTGTGGCTGAGCACCTTGATGTCGTCCGTCGCGTCGGGCAGGTCGGACGGCTTGGCCATGCCGTGCGCCACGTCGATCCGGAAACCGTCGACGCCGCGTTCCAGCCAGAAGCGCAGCGTCTTCTCGAAGTCGTCGAAGATGTCCGGGTGCTCCCAGTTGAGATCGGGTTGCTCGGCGTCGAACAGATGCAGGTACCACTGGCCGGGATTGCCGTCGGGTTCGACGATCCGCGTCCACGCCGGCCCGCCGAACACCGACGTCCAGTTGTTCGGCGGCAGCTCGCCCTGCGCGCCGCGGCCGTCGCGGAAGAAGTAGCGCTCGCGGGCGTCGGTCCCGGGACCGGCCGCCAGCGCGGCCTGAAACCACGGGTGCGCCGAGCTGCTGTGGTTGGGCACCACATCCATCGTGATCTTGATGCCGCGGGCGTGGGCGGCCGCCACCAGTCGCTCGAACGCCGCCATCCCACCGAACAGCGGGTCGATGTCCCGCGGATCGGCGACGTCGTAGCCGTGGTCGGCCATCGGCGACACGGTGACCGGGTTGAGCCAGATCGCGTCGACGCCCAGCCGTTCCAGATGGTCCAGCCGGGCCGTCACACCGTCCAGGTCGCCGACGCCGTCGCCGGTGCTGTCGGCGAACGACCGTGGGTACACCTGATAGAACACCGCGCTTGACCACCACGGCTTGGAGTCCATTCCACCCCGCTCAGTTTCGTGGGCCGACATCACAAGGCTGCGTTGACCAGCGAGTGGGCAGCCATTTCCAGGTAATCGAGCAACTGGCGTCGGTGCTCGTCGTCGAGGGTTGCGGAGTCGATCGAGCCGACCGCGATGTGCATGCAGCGCAGCCAGGCGTCGCGCTCGATGGGGGTGATCCGGAAGGGCATGTGACGCATTCGCAACCGGGGATGACCCCGCCGGTCGGAGTAGGTGCGCGGGCCGCCCCAGTACTGCTCGAGGAACATCCGCAACCGTTCCTCGGCGCCCGCCAGGTCGTCCTCGGGGTACAGCTGGCGCAGGATCTCGTCCTCGGCGACCAGCGCGTAGAAGCGGGACACGATCGCGTGAAAGGTGTCGGCACCGCCGACGGCGTCATAGAAGGACTGTGGCTCGGAATCCATTGCCTCCATTGTGGTCCATCGCGGCCGCATCGGGCTGAGCCGGGCCGACGGCACTCCCGCTGTTCACCCGGGCGACATGCCGTTCACCTGCAATAGGGGTGCGATTGGCGACGAATCATGGTGGACTATCCGCGGAGGATCTATGGCGCAGGGCAAAAGACGCCGCAGCCACCGCAGTTCCGGTGCCGCGGCAGGGTTAACCGGGCCCCCAACCGCGTCATGCCTGCATAGCGTCGATACGCATCCCCCCAGCCGCCAAGACGGCGCGTCGCTGTGGAGTCGCCGGCGGGTCCTGCTGCTGAATTCCACGTACGAGCCGTTGACCGCCCTGCCGATGCGGCGGGCCATCGTGATGGTGATCTGCGGGAAGGCCGACGTGGTCCACCACGACCCGGCCGGGCCGGTGATCCACTCGGCCACCAGCTCGATCGTGGTGCCCTCGGTGATTCAGTTGCGAACCTATGTGCGCGTCCCCTACCGGGCTCGGGTTCCGATGACCCGGGCCGCTCTGATGCACCGGGACCGGTTCTCGTGCGCCTACTGCGGGGCGAAGGCCGACACCGTCGACCACGTGGTGCCGCGCAGCCGCGGCGGTGACCACTCGTGGGAGAACTGCGTCGCGTGCTGCTCGACGTGCAATCACCGCAAGGGCGACAAGCTGCTCACCGAACTCGGCTGGGCGCTGCGCCGGACGCCGCTGCCCCCCACGGGGCAGCACTGGCGGCTGCTGTCGACGGTCAAGGAGCTCGATCCGGCCTGGGCGCGCTACCTCGGCGAAGGCGCGGCCTAGCGTCGGTGATCGGGCGACATGTCGCGTCCGAGTGTGCCGGCGGATCACCGGGTGGGATACGGTTTCCGTCGTGAGCCTTTTGCAGATTCACCTGTACTTCATCGGGATACCGTTGCTGCTGGTGGCCGTGCTGGCGGTGCTGATCTGGTCCCACAAGGGACCGCATCCGGCCGCCTACAAACTGCCGGACAAGTGGACGCACGCGCCGATCCTGTGGGCGGCCACGGACGAAGACGTCGGTCACGCGCACGGCGGGCACGGCGGGCACGGCGGAGAAGAATTCGCAGTCGGAGGTGGCGCAAGTGGCACGTGGTGACGTAGCGACGATCGAGCCCGGCGAGCTGCCCAACGGGTTCGTCATCACGACCAGCGGGCGGATTTCCGGGGTCACCGAACCCGGCGAGCTGTCGGTCCACTACCCGTTCTCGATCAAGGACCTCGTCGCCATCGACGACGCGCTGAAGTTCGGCTCGCGCGCCTCCAAGGCGCGGTTCGCCATCTACCTCGGCGACCTGGGCAGCGACACCGCCGCCCGGGCCCGCGAGATCCTGGCCCAGGTGCCGACGCCCGACGATGCCGTGCTGCTGGCGGTCTCGCCGGATCAGAAGGTCATCGAGGTGGTCTACGGCTCGCAGGTTCGCGGCCGGGGCGCCGAGTCGTCCGCGCCGCTCGGGGTCGCCGCCGCGTCGTCGGCGTTCGCGCGGGGCGACCTGGTGGACGGTCTGGTCAGCGCGATCCGGGTGATGAGCGCGGGGATCTCCCCGGCCTAGTCGGCGTCGAACTTGCGGGCCCGCAGGGCCCGCTTCACGCCGGCCTGGCCTTCCAGCACCAGCCGCCGCAGCGCCGGCGGCACCTCCGGGTCGGAGAGGAACTTGTCCGCTGCCGCGATACCGGCCTCGCTGATGTTCCAGTGCGGGTAGAGGCCGATCACCACCGTCTGCGCGACTTCGCTGGACCGCCGCGCCCAGACGCCGGGTATCGCCTCGAAGTAGCGGTCGGTGAACGGGTCGAGCAAGTCCCGCTGCCCGGGCGGGGCGAAGCCCGCGATGATGGCACGGGCCGTGATGTTGGCCAGGGTGTCGTCTTCGATCACCGTCGTCCAGGCCTCTTCCTTGACCTGCGCTTGCGGCCGCGCCGTCGCGGCCTGGGCGCCATGCCGCTTGCCGGCGGCGGTGGGGTCGCGTTGCACTTCCGCGTCGATGAAGGGTGTCGCCGGCCCGTCGGCGTCGACCTCGCCCGCGCCGGCGAGCGCCGTCACGATGCGCCACCGCAAATCGGTGTCGATCTCGAGGCCGGGCAGCCCCAGGTCGGCCGGGTCGTGGTCGAGCAGGTCCGCCAGCGCCACGATGTGCCGGGTGGACAGCACCGACGAGCACAGGGTGTTGACGAACGCGAGCTGGTGATCCGAGCCGGGCTGCGCCCCGCGCGCCAGCTCGAGCAGCCGGTCGGCGAACTCCGGCCACCCGTGCTCGCGCGCCCAGCCCGGCTCGGCGTAGGAGGCCAGCGCCGTCTGCGCCTGCAGCAGCAGCCGCTGCGCCACACCGACCTCGCTCTCGGCGTGCACCCCGCCCGAGACCAGGGCCACGAAGTCGCGGGCCCGCAGTTCGGCCTCGCGCGTCATCTCCCACGCCGCCGACCACACCAGCGAGCGCGGCAGCGGCTCGGCGATGTCGGCGATTCGCGTCAGCGCGGTCTGCAGCGACTCGCCGTCCAGCCGCAGCGAGCAGTACGTCAGGTCGTCGTCGTTGACCAACACCAGCTTCCCGCGCGAAACACCAACCAGCGCAGGCACTTCCGTGGTCGGACCTTCGACGTCGAGTTCCTCGCGTCGCACGCGCACCAGCTTGCCGGCGCCGTCGTCGTCATAGATGCCGATCGCCAGCCGGTGCACCCGCGTCTCGCCGGCCCCCGGGGCGGCCCCGCTCTGCGTCACCGCGAATCGGGTGAACCTGCCCTCAGCGCCTGGGGCGTCGACGTCGAAATCCGGTCGCAGCGTGTTCAATCCGGTCGTCTTCAGCCACTGCTGGCCCCAGTCGGACAGATCCCGGCCCGACGCCTTCTCCAGCGCGGCGACCAGGTCGCTGAACGTGGCGTTGCCGAAGGCGTGCGCGCGGAAGTAGTCCCGCAGCCCGGCCAGGAAGTGTTCGAGGCCGACGTAGGCGACGAGCTGCTTGAGCACCGAGGCGCCCTTGGCGTAGGTGATGCCGTCGAAGTTCACCTCGACCGCGGCCAGGTCGGGGATGTCCGCGGCGATCGGATGCGTTGAGGGCAGTTGGTCCTGGCGGTACGCCCACGACTTCTCGACCGTCGCGAAAGTCGTCCAGGCCTCGGTGAATTCGGTGGCCTCGGCCTGGCACAGCACCGACGCGAACGTCGCGAACGACTCGTTGAGCCACAGGTCGTCCCACCAGCTCATCGTGACCAGGTCGCCGAACCACATGTGCGCCATCTCGTGCAGCACGGTCTCGGCGCGCCGCTCGTAAGAGGCCCGGGTGACCTTGCTGCGAAAGACGTAGTCCTCCAGGAACGTCACCGCGCCCGCGTTTTCCATTGCGCCGGCGTTGAATTCGGGGACGAACAGCTGATCGTACTTACCGAACGCGTACGGCAGGCCAAAGTTCTTGTGGTAGAAGCCAAATCCCTGCTTCGTCTGGGTGAACAGCCGCTCGGCGTCCATGTGGCGCGCCAACGATTCCCGGCAGAAGATGCCCAGGGGGATCTCCCCGTGTTCGTCGGTGTAGCTGTCCTTCCACTCGGCGTACGGGCCGGCGATCAGCGCCACCAGGTAGGTGCTCATCCGCGGGGTGGTGGCGAAGGTGTGCACCCTGGCCTCGTCCGAGTCCTCAACGGACTGGGGTGCGCCGTTGGAGATCACCTTCCAGTGCCTGGGCGAGGTCACCCGCACGTCGAACGTGGCCTTGAGGTCGGGTTGGTCGAAGCAGGCGAACATGCGCTTGGCGTCCGCGGTCTCGAACTGCGAGTAGAGGTACGTTTCGTCGTCGACCGGGTCGACGAAGCGGTGCAAGCCCTCGCCGGTGTTGGAGTAGCGGCAGTCCGCGTCGACGACGAGGACGTTGCGTTTCGTCAGGCCGGGCAGCGCGATGCCCGCCGATTCGTCGTAACCGGAGACGTCGAGCTCGTGACCGTTGAGGGTGGCCGCGCGCACGGTCTCGGCGGCGAGGTCGATGTAGGTGTCGGCGCCGGGAAGCGCGTCGAACACCACCGTGGTCGTGGACCGAAACGTGCGTTCGCCGGGCGCGCCGTTCCCGTCGGTGACGTCGAGTTCGATCTGGTAGCTGTCGACGGTGATCAGGGCGGCGCGTTCGACGGCCTGGTCCCGGGTGAGATTAGGAAGGGCCACCCGTCCAACTTACGTGCCCGGCTCCAATCTCGAGCGGTGCGGGAACAGGGGCGCGGCGCCTACGGTTGTGCTGAACGGTGTGTTGACCGACGAGAGGACTTCGCTATGCCTGACAAGGCTGCCGGGAAAGACCAAGCCGACTTCTGGTTCGATCCGCTGTGCCCGTGGTGTTGGATCACCTCGCGCTGGATCCTCGAGGTGGAGAAGGTCCGCGACATCGACGTGCACTTCCACGTCATGAGCCTGGCCATCCTCAACGAGAACCGCGAAGGCCTACCCGACAAGTACCGCGAAATGATGAAGCACGCCTGGGGGCCCGTGCGGGTGGCGATCGCCGCGGAGCAGGCGCACGGCGCCGAAGCGCTGGCCCCGCTGTACACCGCCATGGGCACCCGGATTCACAACGAGGACAACAAGAACCTCGACGAGGTCATCAAGCTGTCGCTGGCCGATGCCGGCCTGCCCGCCGAGCTCGCCGAGGCCGCGCACAGCGAGGCCTACGACGACGCCCTGCGCAAGAGCCACCACGCCGGCATGGACGCCGTCGGTGACGACGTAGGCACGCCGACAATCCACGTCAACGGTGTGGCGTTCTTCGGGCCGGTGCTCTCGAAGATCCCGCGCGGCGAGGAGGCCGGCAAGCTGTGGGACGCGTCGGTGACGTTCGCGTCGTACCCGCACTTCTTCGAGCTGAAGCGAACCCGCACCGAGAAGCCCGAATTCGACTGACGATCAGCCCGTGTAAGGATTGCGGGCATGCGCGTCTACCTCGGCTCTGACCACGCCGGATTCGAGCTCAAGCAGCACATCGTCGCCCACCTCGAAGCGGCCGGGCACGAGCCGATCGATTGCGGCGCCTTCGGCTACGACGCCGAGGACGACTACCCGGCGTTCTGCATCGCCGCCGCCACACGCACGGTGGCCGACCCGGACAGCCTCGGCATCGTGCTGGGCGGGTCGGGCAACGGCGAGCAGATCGCGGCCAACAAGGTGCCGGGCGCGCGCTGCGCGCTGGCCTGGAGCGTGGAGACGGCCACGTTGGCGCGCGAACACAACGACGCCCAGTTGATCGGGATCGGCGGACGCATGCACACCGTCGAGGAGGCGCTGGCCATCGTGGACGCCTTCCTGAGCGCGCAGTGGTCGAAAGCCGAACGCCACCAACGGCGTATCGACATTCTCGCCGAGTACGAACGCACCCACCAGGCGCCACCGGTGCCCGGCGCGCCGGCGTAAGCCATGCCCGAAGGGCATACCCTGCACCGCCTGGCCCGGCTGCACCAGCGCCGGTTCGGCGGTGCGCCCGTTGCGGTGTCGAGCCCGCAGGGTCGTTTCGCCGACTCGGCCGTGGTGGACGGCCGCGTGCTGCGCCGCACCAGCGTGTGGGGGAAGCACCTGTTCCATCACTACGCCGGCGGCCCGATCGTGCACGTGCACCTGGGCCTCTACGGGGCCTTCACCGAATGGCCCCGTGAGGGTGCGCTCGTGCCGGAGCCGGTGGGGCAGGTGCGGATGCGGATGGTCGGCGCCGACTACGGCACGGACCTGCGCGGGCCGACCGTGTGCGAGGTGATCGACGAGGGCCAGGTTTCCGACGTGCTGGCCAAGCTCGGTCCCGACCCGCTGCGCAACGACGCTGATCCGGCCTGGGCGTGGAATCGAATCACCAAGTCGCGCAGACCGATTGGGGCGCTACTGATGGATCAGACCATCGTCGCCGGCGTGGGCAACGTCTACCGCAACGAGCTGCTGTACCGCCACAACATCGACCCCTTCCGGCCGGGCCGCGACATCGGCCAAGCCGAATTCGACGCGGCGTGGACCGACCTGGTCGCGCTGATGAAGGTCGGCTTCCGCCGCGGCAAGATCATCGTGGTGCGGCCCGAGCACGACCACGGGCCGCCGTCGTACCGGGCCGGGCGGCCCCGGACGTACGTCTACCGGCGCGCCGGAGACGCCTGCCGGGTCTGCGGAGACACGATCCGCACCACCGTGCTCGAAGGCCGAAACGTGTTCTGGTGCCCCACCTGCCAGAAATGACGCGGCCCCAAGCCGGGACTAGATGACGCCCAGCGCCGCGTAGACCTCGTTGCTGAGGGCCAGGCTGCGCGGGTCCGCGTTGGCCTTGGTCGCGTCGAAGCGGTTCATCACGTACGCGTAGCCGATCCGGTGTTCGAGATCGACGAAGCCGAAGGAGCCGCCCAAGCCGCCGTGGCCGAATATCCGCGGGTTGGGCCCGTTGACGCACCGCCTGTTGAGCATGTAGCCCAGGCCCCAGCCGTGATCGGCGACCCGCGGCCCCAACACCAGATCGCTTTCCGAGCCGCCCTGGCACTCCCGCACCAGGTCCATGTGCTCGCGGCTGAGGATCTTCTCCTGGGCGAGCGCGTTGTAGAACGTCGCCAACCCCAGGGCCGACACCTGCCCGTTCGTCCCGGGAAACTCGAGTTCGCGCCACAGCCGCAGGTCGTGCGAGCCCAGCTCGTCGTCGGGGGCGAACCCCATCGAGATCGACAGCCCCGCCTTCGGGTGCTCGGCCAGCTCGGCGGGGTAGCCGGGGGCCTGCGCGTCGGCCAGCAGGTCGCGGGCGTGCGGCTTGTTGACCCGGTCGGCGCAGCGGCGTTGGTCGGCCAGCGACAGCCCGATGTGGACGTCGGCGCCGAGCGGCTCGGCGATCTCGGTGCGCAGGTACTGGCCGATGGTCCGGCCGGTGACCCGGCGGAACACCTCGCCGAGGATGAAGCCGAAGGTGGTCATGTGATAGCCCTGGGCCGTGCCCGGCTCCCAGTAGGGTTCGGCGGCGGCCAGCTGCGCGCAGACGAAGTCCCAGTCGGCGACGTCTTCCCAGCGCAGCCGGGTGCGGGGCCCGATCACGCCGGAGCGGTGGCTCATCACCATGGCCAGCGTGATGTCCTGTTTGCCGGCCTGCCCGAACTCGGGCCAGTAGCGGGCCACCGGGGCGTTCAGGTCGAGCTCGCCGCGGTCGGCCAGTTGGTGGACGCAGGTGGCCGACAGGCCCTTGGTGCCGGACAACACCGTGGTCAGCGTGTTCTCCCGCCAGGGCCGGGTGCGGGCCGCGTCAGCCCAGCCGCCCCAGAGGTTGACGACGAGGGTCCCGTCCACCCACACCGCGACGGCAGCCCCGACTTCATCACCCAGCGTGAAATTGCGCTCGAACGCGTCGCGCACTCCAACGAAGGCCGACGCGCATGAGCCATCGATTTTGACGTCGCTCATGGCGCCTTTCTCTGGGAGTTGATCCTCACCCCGAGCGGGCGACGGGAATCGAACCCGCGTAGCTAGTTTGGAAGACTAGGGCTCTACCATTGAGCTACGCCCGCATGTGTTAGTCGAGCGTGACTGTAGCTGTCGACGAAGATCAAATCTAATCGACGCGGTCTTGTGATCGCTCCGTGAGGGCGGGCGAGGCCGCCGCGAAGCCTGTGGCCGGCCCGGCCTCCCGGGGCCTTAGGATCATCGAGGTCAGCGCGGGGTGTAGCGCAGCTTGGTAGCGCATCCGCTTTGGGAGCGGAAGGCCGCAGGTTCAAATCCTGTCACCCCGACCAGCGCGACCCCGCGCCGCACGCATACGGCCCACCGAACGCCAGGAACGACCACCGAGGAGCACGTCCGTGAAGAGCACTGTCGAGCAGCTGAGCCCCACCCGGGTACGCATCAACGTGGAGGTGCCGTTCGCCGAACTCGAGCCCGATTTCCAGCGCGCCTACCGGGAGCTGGCCAAGCAGGTGCGCCTGCCCGGCTTCCGCCCCGGCAAGGCGCCGGCGAAGTTGCTGGAGGCGCGGTTCGGCCGGGAGGCGCTGCTCGACCAGGTCGTCAACGAGGCGCTGCCCGCACGGTACGGGCAGGCGGTCGTGGAGTCGGAAGTGCAGCCCCTCGGCCAGCCCGAGATCGAGGTGACCAAGAAGGAGTACGGGGAGGAGCTGGCGTTCACCGCCGAGGTCGACGTGCGCCCCAAGATCGAGCTCCCGGATTTGAGCTCGCTGAAGATCTCGGTGGACCCGATCGAGGTCAGCGACGAGGACGTCGACGCCGAGCTCGAGTCGCTGCGCGCCCGGTTCGGCACCCTGACCGGCGTCGACCGGCCCGTCGCCACCGGGGACTTCGTCTCGATCGACTTGGCCGCCACCATCGACGGGGAAGAGGTGCCGGGGGCCTCCGCGGAGGGGCTGTCCCACGAGGTCGGCTCGGGCCGGCTCATCGCCGGACTCGACGACGCCCTGGTCGGCCTGTCCGTCGATGAGTCCCGGGAGTTCACCGCGAAGCTGGCGGCCGGCGAACACGCCGGGCAAGACGCTCAGGTGACCGTCACGGTGAAGTCGATCAAGCAACGCGAGCTGCCCGAGCCCGACGACGAGTTCGCCCAACTGGCCAGCGAGTTCGACACCATCGACGAGCTGCGGTCCAACCTGCGCGACCAGGTCGAGCGGCTCAAGCGGGCGCAGCAGGCCGACGAGATCCGCAACGCCGCGCTGGACACTCTCCTCGAGCAGGTCGACGTGCCGCTGCCGGAGGCGATCGTCCAGGCCCAGTACGACAGCACCATTCACGGCGCGCTGCACGGGCTGGACCACGACGACGCCAAGCTCGACGAGGCGCTCGCCGGGCAGGGCAAGACCCGCGAAGAGTTCGAGACCGAGACGCGCAGCGCCGCGGAGTCCGACGTCAAGCGGCAGCTGCTGCTGGACGCGCTGGCCGACGAGCTGCAGGTCCAGGTCGGCCAGGACGACCTGACCGAACGCCTGGTGATGACGTCCCGCCAGTACGGCATCGAGCCGCAGCAGCTGCTGGGTTACCTGCAGGAGAACAACCAGCTGCCGGCGATGTTCGCCGACGTGCGGCGCGGGCTGGCCATCGCCGAGGTGGTGCGGGCGGCGACGGTGACCGACAGCGACGGGAACACCATCGACACCAGCGAGTTCTTCGGCAAGCGTGCCGACGAGGCCGACGAGGCCGACGAGACCGAGGCTTCCGACGACGAGTGACCGTCTTGACGCTGTGAGCGAAAGCGCCCAATTGAGGGGGAGCGTGGCCGCGAAACAGTGGGCCCGGTTGGTTAGGGTCGGTGCATAGAAGAACTGAAAGAAAGCAGGTAACCCAGTCGTGTCTGACATGCGTTCGCCCTCGCAGGGGCTCAACCTCACGGACTCGGTCTATGAGCGCTTGCTCTCCGAGCGCATCATCTTCCTGGGCTCGGAGGTGAACGACGAGGTCGCCAACCGGCTGTGCGCGCAGATCCTGCTGCTCGCCGCGGAGGACGCCGACAAGGACATCTCGCTGTACATCAACTCCCCGGGCGGATCGATCAGCGCCGGCATGGCGATCTACGACACCATGGTGCTGGCGCCCTGCGACATCGCCACCTACGCGATGGGGATGGCCGCCTCGATGGGCGAGTTCCTCCTCGCGGCCGGCACCAAGGGCAAGCGTTACGCGCTGCCGCACGCGCGCATCCTGATGCACCAGCCGCTGGGCGGGGTGACCGGCAGCGCGGCCGACATCGCGATCCAGGCCGAGCAGTTCCACGTCATCAAAAAAGAGATGTTCCGCCTCAACGCCGAATTCACCGGCCAGTCGATCGAGCGCATCGAGGCGGACTCCGACCGCGACCGCTGGTTCACCGCGCAGGAGGCCCTGGAATACGGGTTCGTCGACCACATCATCACCCGCGCCGCAAGCATCACCAATGGAGAAGCCCAGTGAATAACGAAATCCAGCCCCAGGCGCGGTACATCCTGCCGTCGTTCATCGAGCACTCCAGCTTCGGCGTCAAGGAGTCCAACCCGTACAACAAGCTGTTCGAGGAGCGCATCATCTTCCTCGGCGTCCAGGTCGACGACGCCTCGGCGAACGACATCATGGCGCAGCTGCTGGTGTTGGAGTCCCTGGACCCCGACCGCGACATCACCATGTACATCAACTCGCCCGGCGGCGGATTCACCTCGCTGATGGCGATTTACGACACCATGCAGTACGTGCGCGCCGACATCCAGACGGTGTGCCTCGGCCAGGCCGCCTCCGCCGCGGCGGTGTTGCTGGCCGCCGGGACGCCCGGCAAGCGGATGGCGCTGCCCAACGCCCGGGTGCTGATCCACCAGCCGTCCCTGCAGGGCGTGATCCAGGGCCAGTTCTCCGACCTGGAGATCCAGGCCGCCGAGATCGAGCGGATGCGCACCCTGATGGAGACGACGCTGGCCCGCCACACGGGCAAGGACGCCGCGACGATCCGCAAGGACACCGACCGGGACAAGATCCTGACCGCCGAAGAGGCCAAGGACTACGGGATCATCGACACCGTCCTGGAGTACCGGAAGCTGTCCGCGCAGACCGCCTAGCGTTCGCGGTCCCCCGCCGAACGTGCACTCACGGCGGATTTTCGGCCGATTTGCCGCCCCCAGCGCACGCTCGGCGAACCGGGCCCGTCGGCCGGCGCTGATCAGAACCAATACCCGGCCGGCGACGGTAGGGTGATTTGGTGGGGTTTGGGCGGCGCACAGCCTCGGTCGGGTAACGACCGCGACACGCCAAAGACACGCAAAGCGCGTCTTTCGCGAGTCAGGGGCGCCGTCTGGCTATATGTTTCATCGAGACGGACGGCATGAATACCACCAACGCGATTCGGCCTTAACGGTCGCGTCGGGCCCGATCTACCGGGTAGCGTCGGGGGATACATGGCGGGACAGCACGACGAACGGCGAACAGGAAGTAGGCCCTGAGGCACCATGGCGCGCATCGGAGACGGCGGTGACCTGCTGAAGTGCTCCTTCTGCGGGAAGAGCCAGAAGCAAGTCAAGAAGCTCATTGCTGGTCCCGGTGTGTACATCTGCGATGAGTGCATCGATCTCTGCAACGAGATCATCGAAGAGGAGCTCGCCGACGCCGACGACGTCAAGCTCGACGAACTGCCCAAGCCCGTTGAGATCCGGGAGTTCTTGGAGGGCTACGTCATTGGCCAGGACACCGCCAAGCGGACCCTGGCCGTCGCGGTGTACAACCACTACAAGCGCATCCAGGCCGGGGAGAAGGGCCGCGACTCCCGGCACGAGCCGGTCGAGCTGACCAAGTCCAACATCCTGATGCTGGGCCCGACCGGCTGCGGCAAGACCTACCTGGCCCAGACGCTCGCCAAGATGCTCAACGTGCCGTTCGCCATCGCCGACGCCACCGCGCTGACCGAGGCCGGGTACGTCGGTGAGGACGTCGAAAACATTCTGCTCAAGCTCATTCAGGCCGCCGACTACGACGTCAAGCGGGCCGAGACCGGCATCATCTACATCGACGAGGTCGACAAGATCGCCCGCAAGAGTGAAAACCCGTCGATCACCCGTGACGTCTCTGGCGAGGGCGTGCAGCAGGCGCTGCTGAAGATCCTGGAGGGCACGCAGGCGTCGGTTCCCCCGCAGGGCGGCCGCAAGCACCCGCACCAGGAGTTCATCCAGATCGACACCACCAACGTGCTGTTCATCGTCGCGGGGGCGTTCGCCGGCCTGGAGAAGATCATCTACGAGCGCGTCGGGAAGCGCGGCCTGGGCTTCGGCGCCGAGGTGCGCTCGAAGGCCGAGATCGACACCACCGACCACTTCGCCGAGGTCATGCCCGAGGACCTGATCAAGTTCGGCCTGATCCCGGAGTTCATCGGCCGGTTGCCGGTGGTGGCCTCGGTGACCAACCTGGACCGGGAGTCGCTGGTCAAGATCCTCTCGGAGCCCAAGAACGCTCTGGTCAAGCAGTACACCCGGCTGTTCGAGATGGACGGCGTCGAGCTCGAGTTCACCGACGACGCGCTCGAGGCGATCGCCGATCAAGCCATCCATCGCGGCACGGGCGCTCGCGGTCTGCGGGCCATCATGGAAGAGGTCCTGCTGCCGGTGATGTACGACATCCCGAGCCGCGACGACGTCGCCAAGGTCGTGGTGACCAAGGAGACCGTGCAGGACAACGTGCTGCCGACGATCGTGCCGCGCAAGCCGTCGCGCACCGAGCGCCGCGACAAGAGCGCCTGACACTTCGGTCGAGCGCGCATCGGGTACTAGATGCGCATGCCGACCGTCGCTGGCTCCCCCACCCCGATCCCGCGCCGGCTGACGCGCGCGCTGGACCTGCTGAACTTCCTGTTGGCCGACGTTCGCGACGGGCTGGGTCCCTACCTGTCGGTCTACCTGCTGCTGGCCCATCACTGGGACCAGGCTTCGATCGGCTTCGTCATGGCGGTCGGCGGGATCGGGGCGATCGTCGCGCAGGCGCCGGCCGGCGCGCTGGTGGACCGCAGCACGGCCAAGCGGGCGCTGATCATCGGCGGCGCGTTGACCGTCACCGCAGGGTCGTTGGCGATGCCGTTGTTCCCCGGCCTGTACTCGATCTCGGTGTTGCAAGCGATCACCGGGATAGCCGGCTCGGTCTTCGCCCCAGCCCTCGCCGCGATCACCCTGGGCGTCGTCGGTCCCCGCTTCTTCTCGCGGCGGATCGGGCGCAACGAGTCGTTCAACCACGCGGGTAACGCGTCGGCCGCCGCCATCACCGGCGGGCTGGCCTACTTCTTCGGGCCGGTGGTGGTGTTCTGGGTGCTCGCCACCATGGCCGCCGCCAGTGTGCTTGCGACACTGCGGATTCCGCGCGACGCGATCGACCATGACGTCGCCCGGGGCATGGATCACGTGCCCGGGGGTCCGCACGAGACACCGTCGCGTATGGCGGCGCTGCTGCGCAACCCCAGGCTGATGATCTTCGCCGCGACCGTGGTCGCCTTCCACTTCGCCAACGCCGCGATGCTGCCCCTGGTCGGCCAGTTGCTGGCGCTGCACAACAAGGACGTCGGGACCGCGCTGATGTCCGGCTGCATCGTGGCCGCGCAGGTGGTCATGGTGCCGGTGGCGTACCTGGCCGGGGCCAAGGCCGATTCGTGGGGCAGGAAGCCGATCTTCCTGCTCGGCTTCGCCGTCCTCGCCGCGCGAGGGTTTCTCTATACCCTGTCCGGCAATCCGTACTGGCTGGTCGGCGTGCAGCTGCTGGACGGAGTCGGGGCCGGCGTGTTCGGTGCGCTGTTTCCCCTCGTGGTGCAGGACGTGACGCACGGCAGCGGCCGGTTCAACGTCAGCCTCGGCGCAGTGACGGCGGCGACCGGGATAGGCGCCTCGGTGTCCAACCTCGTCGCGGGCCGAATCGTGGTGGCCGCCGGTTACAACGCCGCCTTTGCCTTCCTCGGAGCGCTCGCCGGCGCGGGGTTTTTGCTCTACCTGATTGCGATGCCGGAAACGGCGCCAAGGGAATTGGACGCCGCCGCGCGAAAGTGACCAATACCACAGTTTTGAACCGTCCGCACCACCCTCCCCGCGCTGACTTCGGCTTTAGGGGTAAAACCGCTGCATGCGATGGATTAGAGACGCTCATTCTTCCCTCAGAGAAGTGCCATAATTGGCATTACTAGTGACACTCAAGCTCGAGCGCGCGGGAGTCGCTGCAACGGCGCGTAACCTCAATCTCCAGCGAAAGTGCCTATCCGGTTAACCAATGGAAGGCGGATACGTGGATCCGAACGGCAGCGGAGCCGGCTCTGATTCTCACGGCGGGTCGTCCCAGAACGGAGCGCCTGCCCGTAACGGGTCCGAACGTCAGCGCCTCGAACAGGTAGTCATCCGCTTCGCCGGGGACTCCGGTGACGGCATGCAGCTCACCGGTGACCGGTTCACGTCGGAGGCAGCGCTTTTCGGTAACGACCTGGCGACCCAGCCGAACTACCCGGCCGAGATCCGGGCCCCCGCAGGCACGTTGCCCGGGGTGTCGTCCTTCCAGATCCAGATCGCCGACTACGACATCCTGACCGCCGGTGACCGCCCCGACGTGCTCGTCGCGATGAACCCCGCGGCGCTCAAGGCCAACATCGGCGACCTGCCGCGCGGCGGCATGGTGATCGCGAACTCCGACGAGTTCACCAAGCGCAACCTGACCAAGGTGGGTTACGTCACGAACCCGCTGGAGTCCGACGAGTTGTCCGAATACGTCGTGCATTCCGTCGCGATGACCACCCTCACGCTGGGCGCGGTCGAGGCGATCGGCGCGTCGAAGAAGGACGGCCAGCGGGCCAAGAACATGTTCGCGCTGGGGCTGCTGTCCTGGATGTACGGCCGCCCGATCGAGACCAGCGAGAAGTTCATCCGGGAGAAGTTCGCCCGCAAGCCCGACATCGCCGAGGCGAACGTGCTGGCGCTCAAGGCGGGCTGGAACTATGGCGAGACGACCGAGGCGTTCGGCACCACCTACGAGGTGTCCCGGGCGACCTTGCCGTCCGGTGAATACCGGCAGATCTCCGGCAACACGGCCATGGCCTACGGCATCGTCGCGGCGGGGCAGCTGGCCAACATCCCGGTGGTGCTCGGCAGTTACCCGATCACGCCGGCGTCGGACATCCTGCACGAGCTGTCCAAGCACAAGAACTTCAACGTCATCACCTTCCAGGCCGAGGACGAGATCGGCGGCATCTGCGCCGCGATCGGCGCCTCGTACGGCGGGGCGCTCGGCGTCACCAGCACGTCGGGTCCCGGCATCTCGCTGAAGTCCGAAGCGCTGGGCCTCGCGGTGATGACCGAGCTGCCGCTGCTGGTCATCGACGTTCAGCGCGGCGGCCCGTCGACCGGCCTGCCGACCAAGACCGAGCAGGCCGACCTGCTGCAGGCGCTGTACGGCCGCAACGGCGAGTCGCCGGTGGCGGTGCTGGCGCCGAGTTCGCCGTCCGACTGTTTCGCCATCGCGATCGAGGCGGTGCGCATCGCGGTGTCGTACCACACCCCGGTGATCGTGTTGTCCGACGGCGCGATCGCCAATGGCTCGGAGCCGTGGCGGATTCCGGACGTCGGGACGCTGCAGCCGATCAAGCACACGTTCGCCAAGCCGGACGAGCCCTTCCAGCCCTACAACCGCGACCCCGAGACGCTCGCGCGCCAGTTCGCCGTCCCGGGCACCCCGGGCCTCGAGCACCGGATCGGTGGCCTGGAGGCGGCGAACGGCTCGGGTGCCATCTCCTACGAGCCGGTCAACCACGACCTCATGGTTCGGTTGCGGCAGGCCAAGATTGACGGCATCACGGTGCCCGACCTCGAGGTCGACGACCCCAGCGGGGAAGCCGAGCTGCTGCTGATCGGCTGGGGCAGCTCGTACGGCCCGATCGGCGAAGCCTGCCGGCGCGCGCGGCGCAAGGGCGTCAAGGTCGCGCACGCCCACCTGCGTCACCTCAGCCCGTTCCCGGCCAACCTGGGCGACGTGCTGCGGCGCTACCCGATGGTGGTGTGCCCGGAAATGAATCTGGGCCAGCTGGCGCTGTTGCTTCGGGGCAAGTACCTGGTCGACGTGCAATCGGTCAGCAAGGTCCAGGGTGTGGCGTTCCTCGCCGACGAGATCGGGCGCGTCATCCGCGCCGCGATCGGCGGCACGCTGGCCGAAATCGAGCAGGACAAGACGATGGTCGCCAGAATGGCGGCAGCGACGGTTGGAGCGGGAGCTATCGAATGACCGACCTGGTGGGAAATCTGGCGGGCACCGACCTCGGGTTGACGCCCAGGTTGAAAAAGAACGACGGTGTCCCCGCGACGGATCAGCCGCAGAAGGGCAAGGACTTCACCAGCGACCAGGAGGTCCGCTGGTGCCCGGGTTGCGGCGACTACGTCATCCTCAACACCATCCGCAACTTCCTGCCCGAGCTGGGACTGCGCCGCGAGAACATCGTGTTCGTCAGCGGCATCGGGTGCTCGAGCCGCTTCCCGTACTACCTGGAGACCTACGGGTTTCACTCCATTCACGGCCGCGCGCCGGCCATCGCGACCGGTCTGGCGCTGGCCCGCGAGGACCTGTCGGTGTGGGTGGTCACCGGTGACGGCGACGCGCTGTCGATCGGCGGCAACCATCTGATCCACGCGCTGCGCCGCAACGTCAACATCACGATCCTGCTGTTCAACAACCGGATCTACGGGCTGACCAAGGGCCAGTACTCGCCGACGTCGGAGGTCGGCAAGGTCACCAAGTCGACTCCGATGGGGTCGCTGGACCACCCGTTCAACCCGGTGTCGCTGGCGCTGGGCGCCGAGGCCACGTTCGTCGGCCGCGCCCTGGACTCCGACCGCAACGGGCTGACCGAGGTGTTGCGCGCCGCCGCCGAGCATCGCGGCGCCGCCGTCGTCGAAATCCTGCAGGACTGCCCGATTTTCAACGACGGCTCCTTCGACGTGCTGCGCAAGGAAGGCGCCGAGGAGCGGGTGATCAACATCCGCCACGGCGAGCCGATCACCTTCGGCGCCGACGGCGAGTACTGCGTCGTGAAGTCCGGCTTCGGCCTCGAATTCGCCAAGACCGCCGACGTTTCCGTGGACGAGATCATGGTGCACGACGCGCACACCGACGACTCCGCCTACGCCTTCGCGTTGTCCCGGCTCTCCGATCAGAACCTCGACCACACCGTGCTCGGCATATTCCGGGACGTCAGCCGGCCCACGTACGACGACGCGGCGCGCTCGCAGGTGCAGGCCGCGCGCGCCGCCAAACCGTTCGACGACGCCGCCCTGCAATCGCTGCTGCGTGGGCGCGACACCTGGACCGTCGACTGACGTGGGCGAAAAGAGTTCGCTTGCCGGGGTGGTGCTCGCCGGCGGCGCATCGCAACGGATGGGCCGCGACAAGGCCAGCCTCCCCGTCCCCGCCTCCGCGGGTTCCGACGCGACCACGATGGTCGAGCACGTCGTCGGCGTCCTGCGACAGCGCTGCGACCCCGTCCTGGTGATGGCCGCCCAGGGGCAGCCGCTGCCCGAACTCGAGGCGCGCGTGATGCGCGACGAGCTGCGCGGCCTGGGGCCGCTGCCGGCGACCGGACGCGCATTGCGCGCGGCGGCCGAGGCCGGCGCCCCGCTCGCCTTCGTCTGCGCCGTCGACATGCCTTTCCTGGCAGTCGAACTCATCGACGACCTCACCCGCAGGGCGCAGGAGACCGGCGCGGAGGTGGTGCTGCCGTGGGACGGCCAGGACCACTATCTCGCCGCGGTGTACCGGACCGACCTGGCCGACCGGGTCGACGCCTTGGTGGCGGCGGGGGAGCGCAAGATGCGCGCCCTGGTGGACGCCTCGGACGCGCAGCGCATCGTCACGACGGATTCGCGGTCGTTGACCAACGTCAACACCGACGCCGAGCTGCGCGCCCTCGCGCGGCCCCGCGGCTAAGGGCACCCCGACCCGGCCCGTGCGGGGCCGGATGAAATCCGGGTAAACCCCTGTAACGCGTCGCCCATGCCTGGCGAATGGCAAGCCGCCGTGGCGATTTCGGCTTTGCCAAACGAAATGCCAAGTCTGGTCAATAAATTGGTCTTCAAGCTCGGCGATGCTTGGCGACGGCCCGGGCGCACCGAAATCGCCAGACCGCATGCGTGACGATCGCGGAACCGCCGCCCCGACAGCGTATTTCGCTATTTCACCCGACATGGCGGCAACGCGCCACGACGGGTGTGCGTTATTTGAACAATGCAAGTTAAGCGGTGGCGCAAGGCAATTCGCTCGTATGTTCGTCCCGGGTGTGTGACGTAAACCCGTAACTTGTTGTAGTGTGCGGTGCTTCGCAGCGGCGGAATCGAGTCCGGTACGGCCGCAAGGTTGTAAACGCCTGGGGCAAATACGTGGGCCAGTTCACAAAATGGGCGTGATTCGGCTCACGCTGTGAAAGCTTTTGCATTTGTTGGGTACTCGCCGGAATCGCGTGGCTGACCTGCCAAAAGTGCGAGGCTACCGCGTCGTGATCACCCCGTTACCGAACGGAGATATCCGTTTTCCGAAGATGACGAATGCCGTCGGGTCTCGTACGGTCCCTGTTAGCCCGCAACGGGTTACGGAAGAGTAACTGAAAACAGAATCACGGACCCGCGTGTGAGCGGGGCCGCGGACGGCGAAGTCTTGTCCGTGGCCGGCGGTAGCACTCCGCCGGGCGATTCCAGCCCACCGCTGTCGTGCCAGGACAAGCCGGCACGTCCCGAAGCAGGTATTCCGCACCAATCAAACACCGTCAGCCCACCCGAGTGGGCTTGCTTTGGCGCGCGCGCACCGCGAAAGGAAAGATATTGAAGAACGTCCGTAAGACGCTCGTTCTTGCCGCGGTCACGGGCACCCTCGTGACCATCCCGTCGGCCAGCGCCAGCGCGGAGCCCACGGGTTTCGACCCCAACATGGCGCCCGCCGCGGCGCCGGACGTCCCGCCGCCCCCGGCCCCGGACGCCCCGCCGGCTCCGGACGCGCCTCCGCCGCCCCCGGCGCCGGACGCGCCGCCGCCGGCCCCCGCGGCCTTCGACCCCAACGTGCCGCCGCCTCCGGGCCCGGACGTGCCGCCGCCCCCGCCGGTGAGGGCGTACAGCGTCAACTGGGACGCCATCGCGCAGTGCGAGTCGGGTGGTAACTGGGGGATCAACACCGGGAACGGCTTCTCCGGTGGCCTGCAGTTCACCTCGAGCACCTGGCACGCCAACGGCGGCAGCGGTTCGCCCCAGAACGCGAGCCGTGAGGAGCAGATCCGGGTGGCCGAGAACGTGCTGCACTCGCAGGGCATCGGCGCTTGGCCGGTCTGCGGCCGTCGCGGCTGATCATCGGACAACGCAGTAATAAGTAGTGCCGGACCACGGGCCCGGCACTACTTATTTGTGGGAGGGGTAGCGTCGGGCCCGTGACCGCAACGCCGCGCGAATTCGACATCGTGTTGTACGGGGCGACCGGCTTCGTCGGGAAGTTGACCGCCGAATACTTGGCGCGGTCGGCGCCCGGCACGCGGGTCGCGCTGGCCGGCAGGTCAACCGAGCGGTTGCGCGCGGTCCGGGACACCCTGGGCGAGTCGGCGCAGTCCTGGCCGCTTGTCACCGCCGACGCGTCATCGCCCTCGACGCTCGACGAGATGGCGGCCCGCACCCAGGTCGTCATCACCACGGTCGGGCCCTACACCCGCTACGGGCTGCCGCTGGTGGCCGCCTGCGCCGCCGCGGGCACCGACTACGCCGACCTGACCGGTGAGCCGCCGTTCATCCGCGACAGCATCGACTCCTACCACAAGCAGGCCGCCGATACCGGCGCCCGCATCGTGCACTGTTGCGGATTCGACTCCGTTCCTTCGGATCTCACCGTGTACGCGCTGTATCTCGCGGCCCGCGGCGACGGTGCGGGGGAGCTGGCCCGCACCGACTTCGTCGTGCGCTCCATGTCCGGCGGGCTGTCGGGCGGCACCATCGCGTCGCTGCTGGAAGTGTTGGACACGGCGTCGCGCGATGCCGACGAGCGTCGCCGGCTCTCGGACCCGTACACGCTGAGCACCGATCGCGCCGCCGAACCGGATTTGGGCCGCCAGCCCGACCTGCCCTGGCGTCGAGGCAGTGACATCGCGCCCGAACTGGCCGGGGTGTGGACCGGCGGATTCATGATGGCACCGGTCAACACCCGAATCGTGCGGCGCAGCAACGCATTAATGGACTGGGCCTACGGCAGGCAGTTCCGGTACAGCGAAAGCCTGAGCCTGGGCTCGTCGCCCCTGGCGCCGGTGGGATCCGCCGTCCTGAGCGGCGTGGGCAACGCCGGCATGGAACTGGGCAGCCGTTATTTCCGGCTGCTGCCCCGCAAGCTGCTGGAACGCATCCTGCCTAAGCCGGGTACCGGTCCGAGTGAGGCGGCGCGCGAGCGTGGCTACTACCGGATCGAGACCTACACCACCACGACCACCGGCGCGCGGTACGTCGCACGCATGGAGCAACGCGGCGATCCCGGTTATAAGGCGACCGCGGTGCTGTTGGGGGAGTGCGCCCTTGCGCTCGCGTTCGACCGCGACAAGCTGTCGGCGCTGCGCGGCGTCCTCACGCCCGCGGCCGCGATGGGTGACGCGCTGCTTGACAGGTTCCCCGCCGCCGGTGTGACCTTGCAGGTCGACCGGCTGGGGAAGTGACCCGGCTCACCTGCAGTTTGGGCACTTACATTCAGGTGAGCGGCGCTCCCTAGAATTGACGGGTGACCGCCAGCCGCAGCCCCGCCACCGACCTGCCCAAGTCGTGGGATCCCGCTGCCGCCGAAGACGCGATCTACCAGAAATGGCTCGACGCGGGCTACTTCAAGGCCGACGCGGCCAGCGCCAAGCCCGGCTACTCGATCGTGCTGCCCCCGCCGAACGTCACCGGCAGCCTGCACATGGGTCACGCGCTCGAACACACCATGATGGACGCCCTGACCCGTCGTAAGCGGATGCAGGGATACGAGGTGCTCTGGCAGCCGGGCACCGACCACGCGGGCATCGCGACCCAGAGCGTGGTGGAACGGCAGCTCGCGGTCGACGGGAAGACCAAAGAGGACTTCGGCCGGGAGCTGTTCGTCGACAAGGTGTGGGACTGGAAGCGGGAGTCCGGCGGCGCCATCGGCGGGCAGATGCGCCGGCTGGGCGACGGGGTGGACTGGAGCCGCGACCGGTTCACCATGGACGAGGGCCTGTCGCGGGCGGTGCGAACGATTTTCAAGCGGCTCTACGACGCCGGGTTGATCTATCAGGCCGAGCGGCTGGTCAACTGGTCCCCGGTGCTCGAGACCGCGATCTCCGACCTCGAGGTCAACTACCTCGACGTCGAAGGCGAGCTGGTGTCGTTCCGCTACGGCTCGCTCGACGATTCGCAACCCCACATCGTGGTCGCCACCACCCGGGTCGAGACGATGCTGGGCGACACCGCCATTGCGGTTCATCCCGACGACGAGCGCTACCGCCACCTGGTGGGCACCACCTTGCCGCACCCCTTCGTGGACCGTCAGCTCCTCATCGTCGCCGACGAACACGTCGACCCCGAATTCGGTACTGGCGCGGTCAAAGTCACCCCGGCGCACGACCCCAACGACTTCGAGATCGGGCTGCGGCACCAGCTGCCGATGATCTCGATCATGGATACCAAGGGCCGAATCGTCGACACCGGAACGCAATTCGACGGCATGGACCGCTTCGAGGCCCGGGTGGCGGTGCGCGAGGCGCTGGCCGGGCAGGGCCGCGTCGTGGAGGAGAAACGACCTTACCTGCACAGCGTGGGCCATTCCGAGCGCAGCGGCGAGCCGATCGAACCGCGGCTATCGCTGCAATGGTGGGTGCGGGTGGAATCGCTGGCCAAGGCCGCCGGTGACGCTGTTCGCAACGGGGACACCGTCATTCACCCCGCCAGCCTGGAGCCACGCTGGTTCGCCTGGGTCGACGACATGCATGACTGGTGCATCTCCCGGCAGCTTTGGTGGGGACATCGCATCCCGATCTGGTACGGGCCGGACGGCGAACAGGTGTGCGTCGGGCCCGACGAGACGCCGCCGGAGGGCTGGGAGCAGGACCCGGACGTGCTGGACACCTGGTTCTCGTCGGCCCTGTGGCCGTTCTCCACGTTGGGCTGGCCGGAAAAGACTCCAGAGCTGGAAAAGTTCTATCCCACAAGCGTTTTGGTGACCGGATACGATATCCTGTTTTTCTGGGTCGCCCGGATGATGATGTTCGGCACCTACGTGGGCGGCGACGACACGATCACGCTCGACGGCCGTCGCTCCCCGCAGGTGCCGTTCACCGATGTGTTCCTGCACGGCCTGATCCGCGACGAGTTCGGCCGCAAGATGAGCAAGTCCAAGGGCAACGTCATCGACCCGCTGGACTGGGTCGAAATGTTCGGGGCCGACGCGCTGCGGTTCACGCTGGCCCGCGGCGCCAGCCCCGGCGGTGACCTCGCCGTCAGCGAGGACGCCGTCCGCGCGTCGCGCAGTTTCGTCACCAAGTTGTTCAACGCCACCCGGTTCGCGCTCCTGAACGGTGCGCGTCCGGCGCCGCTGCCCGATCTCGCCGACCTCACGGACGAGGACCGCTGGATCCTGGGACGGCTGGAGGAGGTTCGTGCCGAGGTCGATTCGGCGTTCGACGTCTACGAGTTCAGCCGGGCCTGCGAGGCGCTCTACCACTTCACCTGGGACGAATTCTGTGACTGGTACGTCGAATTGGCGAAGACACAGCTGTCCGAGGGGATCACGCACACCACCGCCGTGCTGGCCGCGGTGCTGGACACGCTGCTGCGGCTGCTGCACCCGGTCATCCCGTTCGTCACCGAGGCGCTGTGGCAGGCGCTGACCGGCGGGGAGTCGCTGGTGATCGCCGACTGGCCGGCGCCGTCCGGCATCGCGCTGGATGCCGTTGCCGCGCAACGCGTCAACGACTTGCAGCGGCTCGTCACCGAGGTCCGCCGGTTCCGCAGCGATCAGGGGCTGGCCGATCGGCAGAAGGTGCCGGCCCAGTTGGCCGGCGGCGGCCACTTGAGCGCACAGGTGATGGCCCTGACCTCGCTGACCGCGCCGGGTCCGGATTTCAATCCCTCTGCGTCCCTTGAGGTTCGGGTTGGCGCCAACACCATGGTCGTCGAAATCGACACCTCGGGCACCATCGACCTGGCCGCCGAACGCCGCCGCCTGGAGAAGGACCTCGCCGCGGCGCAGAAGGAGCTGGCGTCCACCACCGCCAAACTGGCCAACGAGGACTTCCTGGGCAAGGCCCCGCAGAACGTCGTCGACAAGATCCGGGACCGCCAGCGGGTGGCCCGGGAGGAGACCGAGCGCATCAACGCCCGGCTGGCTGCGCTGCAATGACGTCCGAGCAGCCCGACTGGGCACCTGCCACGGGCCTGGCGCCCACCCCGGACGAGATCGCCGCCCTGCTGCAGGTCGAGCACCTGCTGGATCAGCGCTGGCCGGAGACGAAGCTCGAACCGAGCCTGACCCGGATCAGCGCCCTGATGGACTTGCTCGGCTCACCCCAACTGGCCTATCCCTCGATCCACATTGCCGGCACCAACGGAAAGACTTCGGTGGCGCGGATGGTGGACGCGCTGGTGACCGCGCTGCACCAGCGCACCGGGCGGACCACCAGCCCGCACCTGCAATCGGCGGTCGAGCGCATCGCCCTCGACGGACGGCCGGTCACCCCCGCCCAATACGTGGCGACCTACCGGGAGATCGAACCGTTCGTCCAGATCGTCGACGCCCAGTCGCAGGACGCGGGCGGCCCGGCGATGAGCAAGTTCGAGGTGCTGACGGCGATGGCGTTCGCGGCGTTCGCCGACGCGCCCGTCGACGTGGCGGTGGTCGAGGTCGGCATGGGCGGGCGCTGGGACGCCACCAACGTGGTCAACGCGCCGGTGGCGGTCATCACGCCCGTGGGCATCGACCACGTCGAATACCTCGGCGGCGACCTTCCCGGCATCGCCGGCGAAAAGGCCGGCATCATCACCAAAGCGCCCGAGGGCGCACCCGACACCGTCGCGGTCATCGCCCGGCAGGCGCCCGAAGCGATGGAGGTGCTGCTGGCCCAGGCCTTGCGCGCCGACGCCGCGGTGGCCCGCGAGGGATCGGAGTTCGCGGTCCTGGGCCGCCAGATCGCGATCGGCGGCCAGGTGCTCGAACTGCAGGGCCTCGGCGGGGTGTACCCGGACATCTACCTGCCGCTGCACGGGGAACACCAGGCCCACAACGCGGTGGTGGCACTCGCGGCCGTGGAAGCCTTCTTCGGCGCCGGCGCGCAGCGGCAACTCGACGTCGAGGCGGTGCGGGCCGGTTTCGCCGCCGTCACCAGCCCCGGCCGGCTCGAACGCATGCGCAGCGCGCCCACCGTGTTCATCGACGCCGCCCACAATCCGGCCGGCGCGGCCGCGCTGGCGCAGACGCTGGGCGACGAATTCGACTTCCGATACCTGGTCGGCGTCCTCAGCGTGATGGCGGACAAGGACGTGGACGGCATCCTCGCCGCCCTGGAGCCGGCGTTCGACGCCGTGGTGGTGACCCATAACGGGTCCCCGCGGGCGCTCGACGTCGACTCGCTCGCGGTGGCGGCCGCGGCGCGGTTCGGACCCGAGCGGGTCACCACCTCCGAGAACCTGCGCGACGCCATCGACGCCGCCACCGCGCTGGTCGACGACGCGGCGACAGACGGGGCGGCCTCCGACTTCTCCGGCACCGGGGTCGTCATCACCGGCTCGGTCGTCACCGCCGGGGCGGCGCGGACCCTGTTCGGTCGTGATCCGGAATGACCGAGGAAGACCCGGCCCCGCCGGCCGACCCGTGGCGCAGCTTCGGCGCGGTGATGGCCGCCACGCTGCTCCTGGAAGCGATCGTGGTGCTGCTGGCGATCCCCGTGGTGAGCGCGGTCGGCGGCGGGCTGACCTCGGTGTCCCTGGGCTACCTGGTCAGCGTGGCCGGGCTGCTCATCGTGCTGGGCGGGGTGCAGCGCAAACCCTGGGCGATCTGGGTGAACCTGGCCGCTCAGCTGCTCCTGCTCGCCGGCTTCGCGGTGTACCCCGGCGTGGGATTCATCGGGGTGCTGTTCACCGGCCTGTGGGCCTTGATCGCGTACTTCCGGGCCGAGGTGCGGCGCCGGCAGCCGTAGGGCCCGGTCGCCGCCCGGCCGATCGGCGCCCGGTTCTGTACGCTGTCCGCCGTGACCGAACGGACCCTGGTACTGATCAAGCCGGACGGCGTCGAGCGGCAGCTGGTGGGGGAAATCATCAGCCGCATCGAGCAGAAGGGCCTGACCATCGCCGCGCTGGAGCTTCGGCGCGTCGGCGGGGACCTGGCCGCCGCGCATTACGCCGAACACGAAGGCAAGCCGTTCTTCGAATCCCTGCTGGAGTTCATCACCTCGGGACCGGTGGTGGCGGCGATCGTCGAGGGACCGCGCGCGATTGCCGCATTTCGGCAGCTCGCGGGCGGTACCGACCCGGTCGAGAAGGCCACGCCCGGCACCATTCGGGGCGATTTCGGGCTGGAGACCCAGTTCAACCTCGTGCACGGGTCGGACTCGCCGGAGTCCGCAAAGCGCGAAATCGCGCTCTGGTTTCCCGACGCCTAACGACCCAGCTAACGGCGCGCTGACGGCCGGTTTGCTCGGGGGCGGCTTGGCTCGCCGAGTGATGTGGGATACTGACGGAGGGTGAACGTCGCCGGACCGGTGTCGGACACCCGAATGAAGACTTAGACAAGCGCGATCATCGCCACCGGCGTTGGTGCGCGGCATGTCAGGCCATCATTCAGCACGGCGCCGAGTGCGTTCCCCGCGAACCGCTCGGGGCGAGACCATCACAAGTCCGGGGGAAGCCACCCGGACCCATAGCGAAGCCCTCGCGTGGCCGCGTCGCAAGGACGCGCCCGGGGGCTTGAGGAGAATACGTGGTAGACGGTGCACCATCTGCAGAGTCATCCGAAGAGCCGACCGGGCACGACGAACTGCCGGACCGCCTGAGAGTTCATTCGCTGGCACGAACGCTGGGAACCACCAGCCAGCGGGTGCTGGACGCGCTGAGCGCACTCGACGGGCGGGTGCGCAGCGCGCACTCCACCGTCGACCGCGACGACGCCGTCCGGGTGCGCGATCTGCTGGCCGCCCAGCCCGACGGCGGCGCCGAAAGCGCCGCCGACGCCGTGAGCGCTGCAAACGCCGAGGCCGCGGCCGAGGAACCCGAATCCCGGTTGATGCTGGAGACCGCGACCGAGCGGCCGCATTACATGCCGCTGTTCGTCGCCCCGCAGCCGATACCGGAAGGCGAGGACGACGCAAGCGCCGACGAGGGCTCCGATTCGGACTCCGACTCCGACGATTCCGACGCCGACGACGAAGACGACGAGCAGGCCGATCGGCCGGCCAACCGGCGCCGCCGCCGAGGGCGCCGTGGCCGGGGCCGCGGCCGCGGTGAGCAGGGCGGATCCGACAGTCAAGACGGCGGTGAGGACGACGAGCCGCAGCAGCGGGGCCAGAAGGCCGGCCGCGACGATTCCGCCGACGCCGATGCCGAGGACGACGACGACTCCGACGACTCCGATGCCGGTGACGACGGCTCCGCGGAGGGCGGCAACCGCCGTCGCCGCAGGCGCCGGCGTCGCAAGTCGGGTGCGGGCGGCGACGATGGCGACGAATCGCCGTCCCCGGACGACCCGCCGAACACGGTCGTGCACGAGCGGCCGCCCCGCAACGGCAAGAACGGCGGCGACGGCTCGTCGAACGCCGAGATCAAGGGCATCGACGGCTCCACCCGCCTCGAGGCCAAGCGGCAGCGGCGCCGCGACGGCCGCGACGCCGGGCGCCGCCGCCCGCCGGTGCTGACCGAGGCGGAGTTCCTGGCGCGCCGGGAGGCCGTCGAACGGATCATGGTCGTGCGCGACAGGGTCCGCAGCGAGCCGCCGCATCAGGGGGCGCGGTACACCCAGATCGCGGTGCTCGAGGACGGCATCGTCGTCGAGCACTTCGTGACGTCGGCCGCTTCCGCCTCGCTGGTCGGCAACATCTACCTCGGGATCGTGCAGAACGTCCTGCCCTCGATGGAGGCGGCGTTCGTCGACATCGGCCGCGGCCGCAACGGCGTGCTCTACGCCGGCGAGGTCAACTGGGAAGCCGCCGGGCTGGGCGGGTCGGACCGCAAGATCGAACAGGCGCTCAAGCCGGGCGACTACGTCGTGGTCCAGGTCAGCAAGGATCCCGTCGGGCACAAGGGCGCCCGGCTGACCACCCAGGTGTCGCTGGCCGGCCGCTACCTGGTCTACGTGCCCGGCGCGTCGTCGACCGGGATCAGCCGCAAGCTGCCCGACACCGAACGGCAGCGGCTCAAGGAGATCCTGCGCGAGGTGGTCCCGTCCGACGCCGGGGTGATCATCCGCACGGCGTCCGAGGGCGTCAAAGAGGACGACATCCGCAACGACGTCACCCGCCTACAGGAGCGCTGGAAGCAGATCGAGGCCAAGGCGGCGGAGATCACGGGTAAGGCCGCCGGCGCCGCCGTCGCGCTCTACGAAGAGCCCGACGTGCTGGTCAAGGTCATCCGCGACCTGTTCAACGAGGACTTCGCCGGCCTGGTCGTCTCCGGCGACGATGCATGGACCACCATCACCGAATACGTGAATTCCGTTGCGCCCGATCTAGTTTCGAAGCTCAGCAAGTACGAGCCGCCCAGCGGGTCGGAGGGTCAGCCGGGTCCGGACGTGTTCGCGGTGCATCGCATCGACGAGCAACTCGCCAAGGCGATGGAGCGCAAGGTGTGGCTGCCCTCGGGCGGCACGCTGGTGATCGACCGCACCGAGGCCATGACCGTCGTCGACGTCAACACCGGCAAGTTCACCGGCTCCGGCGGCAACCTCGAACAGACCGTCACCAAGAACAACCTGGAGGCGGCCGAGGAGATCGTCCGGCAACTGCGGCTGCGCGACATCGGCGGCATCGTGGTCATCGACTTCATCGACATGGTCCTCGAGTCCAACCGCGACCTGGTGTTGCGACGGCTGACCGAGGCGCTGGCCCGGGACCGCACCCGCCATCAGGTGTCGGAGGTGACGTCGCTGGGACTGGTCCAGCTGACCCGCAAGCGGTTGGGCACCGGGCTGATCGAGGCCTTCTCGACGTCGTGCACGCACTGTGGCGGCCGCGGGATCGTGCTGCACACCGACCCGGTGGACTCGGCGCCGTCGAACGGGCGCAAGTCCGAGGGCGGTGGACGCCGCGGCAGGCGCTCGAAGAAGAACCGGGCCGAGGAGCCGGTGGTGGCCAAGGTGCCCGCGCACGCCCCGGGCGAGCACCCGATGTTCAAGGCCATGGCCGCCGGCGGCCCCGGGCAGACCGGCCGTGCCGACGAGGAATCCGACGAATCCGCCGTGGAAGCCACCGACGAGCTCGACGAGCAGAAGCGGCGCGACCTGGCCGACGTGGAGGACACCGAGGACACCGAGCAGGAGGACTTCGAGGAGTCCGACGACAGCGATGACGACACCGACGAAGACGACGAGCTCGACGACGAGGACGACGAGGCCGACGACGAGGACGAGGACGAGGACATCGACGACGAGGAAGACCTCGGCGATGACGACGACGACCTCGAGATGGACGACGACGACCTGGACGTCGAGGACGACGACTCCGAAGACTCCGACTCCGACGGCGGAGACGGCGGGCCGGCGTTCGGGCGTCCGCGTCGGCGCCGCGCGGCGGGCAGGCCGGCCGGCCCTCCCATCCACGCGGACTGACCTGACCCGGTTTGACCCTGTAGCCGCTGGTCAAGTACCCTAGGACAGTTGTCGCCAGGCCGGTTGGGCTTTGGCCGGTGACGGCGGGACTCCCGGGCAGTCGGCGCGGACCCGCAACCAAGACCCACCACGCGCACCGCCGGTGGCTCGCGCGCGAAGCGCCGGCCAAGCGGCTGAGCAGAGGAAAGAAGGCAGGAGCAACGATGGCGACCTACGCAATCGTCAAGACGGGCGGCAAGCAGTACAAGGTCGCCGTCGGGGACGTGGTCAAGGTCGAGAAGCTCGACTCCGACCCGGGCGCGAACGTGTCGCTGCCCGTCACCCTGGTGGTGGACGGCGCGAAGGTGACCACCGACGCCGCCGCACTGGCCAAGGTCGCGGTGACCGGCGAGGTGCTCGAGCACACCAAGGGCCCGAAGATCCGCATCCACAAGTTCAGGAACAAAACCGGCTACCACAAGCGTCAGGGACACCGTCAGCAGCTGACGGTCCTGAAGGTCACCGGAATCAAGTAGCGGGAGGCGACAAGAATGGCACACAAGAAGGGCGCTTCCAGCTCGCGCAACGGTCGCGATTCCGCAGCCCAGCGGCTGGGCGTGAAGCGATTCGGCGGCCAGATCGTCAAGGCCGGCGAAATCATCGTTCGCCAGCGTGGCACCAAGTTCCACCCCGGCGTGAACGTCGGGCGCGGCGGTGACGACACGCTGTTCGCCAAGGCGGCGGGGGCCGTCGAGTTCGGCGTCAAGCGCGGACGTAAGACCGTCAACATCGTCGCGGCCGGCCAGACCGCCGACTGACCACCGCGAGCGTGCGCTCACCGCTGAGAATCATCCCGAATTCGGCAGTGAGTACACGTCGGGCGGTTGGGAGGACCCTCGATGCCCCGGTTCGTCGATCGCGTCGTCATCCACGCGCGTGCGGGCTCCGGCGGTAACGGCTGCGCGTCGGTCCATCGCGAGAAATTCAAGCCACTGGGTGGTCCCGACGGCGGCAACGGCGGCCGCGGCGGCAGCATCGTGTTCGTCGTGGACCCGCAGGTGCACACCCTGCTGGACTTCCACTTCCACCCGCACGTCACCGCGCCGTCGGGCAAGCAGGGGATGGGCAACAACCGTGACGGCGCGGCCGGTGCGGACCTGGAAGTCAAAGTCCCCGACGGCACCGTCGTGCTGGACGAAAACGGCCGGCTGCTGGCCGATTTGGTCGGCGCGGGCACCCGTTTCGAAGCCGCGGCCGGCGGCCGTGGCGGCCTGGGCAACGCGGCGCTGGCGTCGCGCGCCCGCAAGGCCCCCGGCTTCGCGCTGCTCGGCGAGCAGGGCGAAACGCGGGACCTGACCCTCGAACTCAAGACCGTCGCCGACGCCGGCCTCATCGGTTTCCCCTCGGCCGGCAAATCCTCACTGGTGTCGGCGATCTCGGCCGCCAAACCCAAGGTCGCGGACTACCCGTTCACCACGCTGGTGCCGAACCTGGGCGTGGTGTCGGCGGGTGAGCACACCTTCACCGTCGCCGACGTGCCGGGCCTGATCCCCGGCGCTTCCCAGGGCCGCGGCCTGGGCCTGGATTTCCTTCGCCACATCGAGCGCTGCGCCGTGCTGGTGCACGTCGTCGACTGCGCCACGGCGGAGCCGGGCCGCGACCCGATCTCCGACATCGAGGCGCTGGAAGGCGAACTCGCCGCGTACAAGCCCACCCTGCAAGGGGATACGACGCTGGGCGATCTCGCGGAACGGCCCCGGGCGGTGGTGCTCAACAAGATCGACGTGCCAGAGGCGCGCGAACTCGCCGAGTTCGTCCGCGACGAGATCGCCGAGCGCGGCTGGCCGGTGTACCTGGTATCGACGGTCTCCCGAGAAGGGTTGCAGCCCTTGATATTCGGCTTGTGGCGGATGATCTCGGAGTACAACGCGGCCCGGCCGGCGATCGTGCCGCGGCGCCCGGTCATCCGTCCGGTCCCGGTCGACGACAGCGGCTTTGCCGTAGAGCCGGACGGCGAGGGCGGCTTCCTCGTCACCGGCGCCCGGCCGCAGCGATGGGTCCGCCAGACCAACTTCGACAACGACGAAGCCGTCGGTTATCTCGCCGATCGACTGGCCCGGCTGGGCGTCGAGGAGGAGTTGCTGCGCCTCGGCGCGCAACCCGGCTGCGCCGTGACGATCGGGGACATGACGTTCGACTGGGAGCCGCAAACGCCTGCGGGACAACACGTTGCGATGTCCGGCAGGGGCACGGACGTTCGGCTGGAACGCAGCGAACGCACCGGCGCCGCCGAGCGCAAGGCGGCCCGGCGGCAGCGCCGAGAGCGCGGCGACGACCCCGGTGAGCGGTCGTGAGTGCGCATCGCGAAGCCGTCCGGACCGCGCGCAGCCTGGTCGTCAAGGTCGGGACCAACGCACTGACGACGGCGGCCGGTGTGTTCGACGCCGGGAGGCTGGCCGGGCTCGCCGACGCCATCGAGTCGCGGATGAAGGCGGGCACCGACGTCGTCATCGTGTCGTCGGGCGCCATCGCCGCCGGTATCGAGCCGCTCGGATTGACCCGGCGCCCCAAGGATTTGGCGACCAAGCAGGCCGCGGCCAGCGTCGGGCAGGTCGCGCTGGTGAACGCGTGGAGCGCGGCGTTCGCCCGCTACGGCCGTACGGTGGGGCAGGTGTTGCTGACCGCGCACGACATCTCGATGCGGGCCCAGCACACCAACGCCCAGCGCACTCTGGACCGGTTGCGCGCCCTGCGCGCGGTCGCGATCGTCAACGAAAACGACACGGTGGCCACCAACGAGATCCGGTTCGGCGACAACGATCGGCTTTCGGCGCTGGTGGCTCACCTCGTCGGCGCCGACGCCCTGGTGCTGCTCTCCGACATCGACGGCCTGTACGACTCCGATCCGCGAAAAACCAAGGGCGCGAGATTCATTGCGGAAGTGTCCGGCGCGGCGGACCTGTCCGGTGTCGTCGCGGGCCCGGGCAGCGACCTGGGCACCGGCGGGATGGTGTCGAAGATGTCGTCGGCCTTGCTGGCCGCCGACGCCGGGGTGCCGGTCCTGCTGGCCGCCGCGGACGACGCCGCGACCGCCCTCACCGACGCCTCGGTCGGCACGGTGTTCGCCGCACGACCCGCGCGGATGTCGGCCCGGCGCTTCTGGGTCCGCTACGCCGCCGAGGCCGCCGGGGTGCTGACCCTCGACGAGGGCGCCGTGCGCGCGGTGGTGACCCAGCGCCGCTCGCTGCTGGCCGCCGGGATCACCGCGGTGGCGGGCCGGTTCTACGCCGGCGACGTCGTCGAACTGCGCGGACCGGACGCGGCCATGATGGCCCGGGGCGTGGTGGCCTACGACGCCGCCGAACTGGCGACCATGATCGGCCGGTCGACCTCCGAGCTGCCGGGCGAGCTGCGCCGGCCCGCCGTGCACGCCGACGACCTGGTGGCGGTCTGAGCCGGGTCAGGTGAACGGGTTGCTGTTGTCCTGCCACGCCGCCGATTCCGGGCGCGGCCCGAACCGGCGCGCGTAATCCTCGTGCATCCGCGCCTGTTTCTTGTTCTTGAGCACGTCGACCATGTTCGGGTCGAGCCCGTGCTGGGCGAGCCGGTGCCGACGCCACACCTTGTTCAACGCCAGCGTGATCAGCAGGGCCCAGATGTACAGCGGCGCCGTCATCTCGGTGTGCACATACAGCGAAGCGGGCAGCAACCAAAAGGGTGCGAGGACGAACAGCGGCGGGATGGCCCACCGGATCATGTGCCGGCGCACTGCTCCCTTGCCGGCGAGATCGTTGGCGACCCAGTCGCGCATCGAGCTGGGCAGGCAGCGCCCGTACGAGTAGCCGATGTATTGCCACACGTTGGGTTTGGTGGTGGTCATGGTTCCCATTTTGTCCTCGTCCTGTCGCGGGCGCATCAGCGCACGGGCTTGAGATAGAGCGCACCCCAGACGATCTCGGCCAACGTCGCGGCCAGTTCCGGGTCGTATTCGGGTGGCTTCACCGGGAGCTCCTGCTGGCAGGCCCGCTCGACCATCCAGGTCAGCGCGCCGGCCGTGGTGGTCGCCGGCAGCTCCGGCCGGATCGAGCCATCGGCCTGGCCCTCCTCGATGACCCGGGCCATCCGCCCGGTGACCGCGGTCAGCAGGTTGCGGTAGGTCGCCGCGACCAGCGGGTCGTATCCGGCCATCTCGTTGAGCGCGACCAGCACCGGCTGGTGCCGGCGGTAGCTGGCGATGATGCCGTCCATCGCGGCGCGGACGTCACTGGGATCGTGGCGCCCGGCCACCGCCCACCAGCGCTCCGCGCTGTCGGCGAGGTCGGCGAAAACCTGGTTGGCCAGGCGACGCAGCAGGTGGCCCTTGTCCTCGAAGTAGATGTAGAAGCTCGCGCGGGAAATGCCGGCCGCGCTCGACAGCCGGTCAACGCTGAGCTCGGTGAAGCTGGCGCCCTCGCGCATCAGCCGCTCGGTGGCGTCCAGCAACCGGCGCTCGATCTGCTCGCGCCGCTGCTGGCGTTCCTGTTCGCGGTTGGCCTGCGGCTTGCGGGTGACCGATGGCATTCTCCCAGCATAGACCGTGATTCGACAACTTGACTAGACATCATGTCTAGGAATAGTGTCACAGGCGGATTTGTGACCGGCGTCATACGCGACGGAGGACCATCATGACCGTGCTGACCGGAAAGTCGGGCACCGAGCAGCCCGGCCGCCCCTACGACCCCATCGACCTGTCCTCCCGCGCGTTCTGGGCGACGACCGCGGCCGAGCGGGAACGGTCGTTCGCCGTGCTGCGCGCCGAGCGGCCGGTGAGCTGGCACCCGCCGGTCGAAGACGCCCTGATGCCCGATCCCGCGGACCCCGGCTATTGGGCCATCACCCGGCGCGCCGACATCGTCGCGGTCAGCCGCAACAACGAGGTGTTCCTGTCCGGGCGGGGCGTGATGTTCGAGAACATCCCGGTGGAGCTGCTCGAAGCGTCCCAGTCGTTCCTGGCGATGGACCCGCCGCGGCACACCAAGCTGCGCAAGCTGGTCAGCGCCGCGTTCACCCCGCGCCAGGTGCGCCGCATCGAGGACTCGATCCGGGCCAACGCCCGCACCATCGTGGAAGAGCTGCGGGCCGCCGGCAGCGGGGCGGACTTCGTCGACCACTGCGCCAAGGAGCTGCCCATCCGCACGTTGTCGGACATGGTCGGGATCCCCGAATCCGAGCGTGAGCACATGGCGGCCGCCACCGACGCCATGGTGTCCTGGGCCGACCCGGCCTACCTCGACGGCCGCCACCCGATGGAGGTGTTGTTCGAGAACCAGACCTACGTGCACCAGGTGGCCGGGGAGCTGGCGGCCCAGCGCCGCGAGCATCCCGGCGACGACCTGATCAGCGGCCTGGTGAACGCCGAGGTCGACGGCGAGCGGTTGACCGACGCCGAGGTGGCCGCCTTCTTCGTGCTGCTTTCCGTGGCGGCCAACGACACCACCCGGCAAACGACCAGCCACGCAATGAAGGCGCTCACCGACTTCGGTGATCAGCGGGCGTGGTTGCTGGAGGATTTCGACAACCGGATCGGCACGGCGGTCGAGGAGTTCGTCCGGTGGGCCTCCCCGGTGATGACCTTCCGCCGCACGGCCGCAACGGATTTCGAGTTGGGCGGCCAGCAGATAGCGGCGGGGGAGAAGGTGGTGATGTTCTACCCGTCGGGCAACTGGGACACCGAGACGTTCGATCATCCGGAACGGTTGGACTTGGGCCGCAGCCCCAACCCGCACGTCGGCTTCGGCGGCGGCGGCGTGCACTTCTGCCTCGGGGCGCACGTCGCCCGGGCGCAGCTGCGGGCGATCTTCGGCGAGCTGCTGCGGCAGCTGCCGGGCATCGAGGCCGGCGATCCGACCTACGTGGCGGGCAATTTCGTGCACGCCGTCCGCAGCATGCCCTGCACGTTCTAACGCGTTGCCAGCGGCGACAATTCGTCGGCCAACAGGGTCAGTAGCTCGGAACAACCGCCGTCGACCTTGACCGTCGCCAGCTCATCGCCGCGGGTTTCGCCGCGGTTGACGATCGCGATCGGCGTGCCCAGCGCGGCGGCGTGCCGCGCGAATCGGTAGCCGGAGAAGACCGTCAGCGACGAGCCGGCGACCAGCAGGGCATCGGCCTCATCGACCAGTGAATATGCTTGAGCAACAACGTCTTTGGCGACGTTTTCGCCGAAGTAGACGATGTCCGGCTTGAGCATGCCGCCGCAGCGCGGGCAGTCGAGGTAGCGAAACGACGCGGTGTCGCCGACGACGGCGTCGGCGTCGGGGGCCACCGCCAGGCCGCCGACCGCTTCGGCCCGCTCGATGAAGCCCGGGTTGAGCGCTTCGAGCCGGTCGGCCAGCGCCGCGCGGCTCATGGTGTAGCCGCAGCTCAGGCAGACCACCCGCGCATAGGTGCCGTGCAGGTTGACCACGTTGCGGCTGCCCGCCTTGGTGTGCAGCAGGTCGACGTTCTGGGTGATCACCCCCGTCACCACACCGGCGCGCTCGAGTCGCGCCAGCGCGCGGTGCCCGGCGTTGGGCTGGGTGTCGTCCATGTGCCGCCAGCCGACGTGGTTGCGCGCCCAATAGCGCTGGCGGAACACCGGATCCGACGTGAATTGGCGGATGGTCATCGGATTGCTCGGCGGTGAATCGGGCCCGCGGTAGTCGGGAATCCCGGAATCGGTGGACAGGCCCGCGCCCGTCAGCACCGCGATCCGGCGGCCGGCGAGCAGCGCGACCAGTTCCGGAGCTTCGGCGCGGCGGCTGGTCACCCCATCCAGGGTACGGACCCTAGCCCAGGCACTCCGCGGCCGTGGTGAGCTCCGCGGACATGTTCTGCTCCATCATCTTGCACGCCGCCTCGGCCAATTCGGCGTCGATGCCGGCGACGGCGTCGGTCGGGATCACGACGGGAAAATGGCGCACGTAGGCGTCGAGCGCGGTGTAGAGGATGCACTGCTCGGTGACCTGCCCGGCGATGATCAGCCGCTTGGTCTCCAGCCGGTTGAGCAGGTACGCCAGCGCGGTCGCGTAGAAGGCGCTGTGGCGCACCTTGGTCATCACCCGGAGGTCGCCGGCGGGAACGATGGGCTTGACCAGATCGGGTCGCGCGCCATCCAGCGCGGCGCTGACGATGTCGGAGAACTGGGCGACAAAGTCGCCGTAGTTGTCGTTGACGTAGATCAGGTCGACCTCGTCGGATTCGCGTGCGCGGCGGATCAAATCGGCCAAGGGGTCGATGATCTTGGCCACATTGGGTATTAGGTCCTCAGCATCGGGATGCTCATAGGTGTTCATCATGTCGACCACCACCACGGCCGTATCGCTCATGATGGAGGGGATACCCGGCGGCCACGGGTTGACACCGGTCAGGCGACAATGGAAGGGCGATGGACTTCTACAACGCTTACAGCCAGGGCTTTGTCCGGGTCGCCGCCTGCACCCATCACACCACGATCGGCGATCCGGCGGCCAACGCCGAGTCGGTCTTACGGCTGGCGCAAGAGTGCCACGAGGACGGCGTCGCGGTGGCGGTGTTCCCGGAGCTGACGCTGTCGGGGTACTCCATCGAGGACATCGTGATGCAAGACCTGTTGCTCGACGACGTCAAAGCCGCCGTCGAGACCATCGTCGCGTCCTCCAGCGATCTGCTGCCGGTGCTGGTCGTAGGGGCCCCGCTGCGCTATCGCCACCGCATCTACAACACCGCGGTGATCATCCACCGCGGCACGGTCCTCGGGGTGGTGCCGAAGTCGTACCTGCCCACGTACCGGGAGTTCTACGAGCGCCGCCAGATCGCGGCCGGAGACGACGAGCGCGGCACCATCCGGATCTGCGACGCCGAGGTTCCGTTCGGCCCGGACCTGTTGTTCGCCGCGTCGGACATCGCCGACTTCGTGCTGCACGTCGAAATCTGCGAGGACATGTTCGTACCGATCCCGCCCAGCGCGGAGGCGGCGTTGGCGGGCGCGACGGTGCTGGCGAACCTGTCCGGCAGCCCCATCACGATCGGCCGGGCCGAGGACCGCTGCCTGTTGGCCCGCTCGGCATCGGCGCGGTGCCTGGCCGCCTACGTGTACGCGGCCGCGGGCGAGGGCGAATCGACCACCGACCTGGCGTGGGACGGGCAAACCATGGTGTGGGAGAACGGCGAACTGCTGGCCTCCTCCGAGCGCTTCCCCAAGGGGGAGCGACGCAGCGTGGCCGACGTCGACCTCGACCTGCTGCGCTCGGAACGGCTGCGCATGGGAACGTTCGACGACAACCGGCGTCACCACCGCGGGCCGGCCGAATCGTTCCGGCGCATCGCTTTTCGGCTGGACCCGCCGGGCGGCGACATCGGACTGCGTCGTGACGTCGAGCGGTTCCCGTTCGTTCCCGCCAACCGCGAACGGCTGGAACAGGATTGCTACGAGGCCTACAACATTCAGGTCTCCGGGCTCGAGCAGCGGCTGCGGGCCCTGGACTATCCGAAGATCGTCATCGGGATCTCGGGCGGCCTGGACTCGACGCACGCGCTGATCGTCGCGGCCCGCGCGATGGACCGGGAAGAGCGGCCGCGCAGCGACATCCTGGCGTTCACGCTGCCCGGCTTCGCGACCGGAGATCGGACCAAGCGCAACGCGATCGAGCTGTGCCGCGCCTTGGGTGTGACGTTCGAGGAAATCGACATCACCGAGACCGCGAAGCTGATGTTCGCCGAGATCGGCCACCCGTTCGGGCGCGGCGAGAAGGTCTACGACGTCACCTTCGAAAACGTCCAGGCCGGCCTGCGCACCGACTACCTGTTCCGGCTGGCCAACCAGCGCGGCGGCATCGTGCTCGGCACCGGTGACCTCTCCGAGCTGGGGCTGGGCTGGTCGACGTACGGGGTGGGCGACCAGATGTCGCACTACAACGTCAATGGCGGCGTCCCCAAGACGCTGATCCAGCACCTGATTCGCTGGGTCATCTCGTCCGGTCAGTTCGAAACCGACGTCACCGACGTGCTGCAGTCGGTGCTGGACACCGAGATCTCCCCGGAGCTCGTCCCGAGCGGCGAAGAGGAAGAGTTGCAGAGCAGCGAGGACAAGGTCGGTCCCTATGCGCTGCAAGACTTTTCACTCTTCCACGTGCTGCGCTTCGGCTTCCGGCCCTCGAAGATCGCGTTCCTGGCCTGGCACGCGTGGAGCGACCCCGACCGTGGCAACTGGCCGCCGGGATTTCCCGAGGAAAAGCGACCGACCTACTCGCTGAAGGAGATTCGGCACTGGCTGGGCGTTTTCGTGCAGCGGTTCTACTCGTTCAGTCAGTTCAAGCGCTCGGCGCTGCCCAACGGCCCGAAGGTGTCGCACGGCGGCGCGTTGTCGCCGCGCGGCGATTGGCGTGCCCCGTCGGACATGTCCGCCCGCATCTGGCTCGACGAGATCGAGCGGCAGATCCCCGAGGAATAGCGCGTTGCGGGCCCGCCCGGCAGCGCCGGACGGGCCCCCGGGCGTCCGCTCACGCCCGCGCGCGGCGCCAGCCCTGGTACTGCAGCTCGGCGAACACCAGCGTGTAGGCGCCGGCCGCCAGGTTCAAGGCGACGCCCGCCGAGGTCAGTGGGAAGACGTCGGTGAGCACCAGCACGACGGCGGCCACCGTGTACGCCACGTTGGCGATGATGACGGCCATGCCGGCGCGCAGGACCGACGGCCGCGCGGCGAGCGCGAACACGACCACGCCGTAACCGATCAGGAACGCGCCCATGGCGTACTCGAACCCCTTCGTCGTGCCCGAGAGCTCGGCGAGCCGGCCGGCCAGCGGGATACCGGCCAGACCGACCAGTCCGCTGATGGCGGCGTCGGCACGCATGGCAAGGCGAAGCAGGCCGTCGCGGGTGCCGGTGCGGTCAATCGTGGTGGCGGACATGATGTTCCTTTCGTCGATGGCTTGAACGCCTCCGACGCTGCCCGCTGACCACTGCCAGATCGACGCCAGACGCTGCCAACTACTGCCAACCGCAGCTCAGGCCAGTGATTCGAGCGCCGCGTCGATGGCGTCGGCATCCGGCGCGCAGTCCCCGGCGCCGGCGACCAGCGTCGCCAGCGCGCCCGCGGCGCTGGCCCGCCGCAACGCTTGCAGCCGCTCGGCGGGCGTGCCCGGGTTGGGCGGCCAGCTTCCGGCCAGCACACCGGCGAACACGTCCCCGGCCCCGGTGGTGTCCACCGCCGTCACCGCGGGCGCGGGCACCACGAACTCGCCGTCGGCGCCCGCGTACCGGGCGCCGCGCGCGCCCAGCGTGGTGACCAGGTGAGCGGGTCGCCAGGGCCACTTGCGGGCCTCGGCCTCGTTGGCGATCACCACATCGGCCAGGGCGGCAAGGTCGGACAGCGAGCCCCGGTCCTGGCCGGCCGGTGAGGCGTTGACGATGACGACCGCCCCCGCCGCGCGAGCCTGCCGCGCCGCCTCAACCGCCGCCGCCACCGGAATTTCCAACTGCGTCAATAAGACGTCGCAGCCGGCGATGGCCGTTCGTGCGGCGGCGCCGTCCAGCGACAGTCGCCCATTGGCGCCCGGCGCGACCACGATGGTGTTCTCGGCGTCGGCGTCGACGACGACGATCGCCGTGCCGCTCGAACCGGGCGCCTCGGCCGTGGCGTCCAATCCCACGCCGTTGTCCCGCAGGTGCGCGCGTAACCGCTCGGCGGCCGGGTCGTCGCCGACGGCCCCCACGAACTGCACCCGCGCGCCCGCCCGGGCCGCCGCCACCGCCTGATTGCCACCCTTGCCGCCCGGTGCGTAGGCCAACTCCGACGCCAGCACCGTCTCGCCGGGGCGCGGAAGCGCTTCGACGCGCAGCGACACGTCCATGTTCACGCTGCCGACCACGCAGACTCGTGGCATCAGCGGTTGCCCGGGCCAAAACGTTTGCGGTGACGCCGTTTTGGGGCGTGCGTCAGCATCCGCAATCCTCGCCCCGCCACGCCTCGACACCCTCCCGGACCGCGACGCCGGCGATCGCGAGCCCCACCACCGGGTCCAGCCACCAGCCACCCGGCCACACGGCGATCACGGCCAGCGTCAGCAACACCGCGGCGGACTGCGCGGCGCACAGATAGTTCTGGGTGCCCTCCCCGGCGGTGGCCCGCGAGTCCAGGCGCCTGGCGAGCGCGCGCTTGGCCCAGCCCAGCAGCGGCATCAGCACGAGCGCAACGGCGGTCAACACCATCCCGATCACCGTCGTCTCGGGGCGGGCCCCGGAAAGCAGGTTGCGGACCGATTCGAACGCGATGTAGGGCGCGATGAGCCAGAACGAAATGGCCACCCCGCGCTGCGCCCGCCGCTCGGAGGTCTCCGACAGCGTGCGTGAGCCCGAGAACCGCCAGACGACGATCACACTGGCCAGCCCCTCGACCGCGCTGCCGAGCGCCCAGCCGATCAGGGAGACGGACCCGGCGGTGAACCCTTGCCACAGGCCCAGGGCGCCCTCCGCGCACATCCAGAGCAGGCTCACCCACGCCAGCCGGCGCGCCCAGCGCGCCGTCCGAACCCATCCGGCGTCCCGGCGTCGGGTGGTTGCCACGTCGGCCGCCGCGGAGCCGCAACCCTGGGCGCACCCGTCGCTCATAGCGCCAAGGATAAGTGCCCGCTGCCCGGTGAGTTAAGTGCCGTTCTTCCCGTCGAACGCTTTGCCGCAATCCCCCATATCTTGCAACGCGCGCGCTAATGTGCTGCGTGAGCGATGCTGCGTGTCCGAGGAAGGGCGAAGTTTCAGTGACATCGAGCGAGCTGCAAGACGCTGAGCCGGCTTCGCAAACCGCACCGGCCCCCACCCGGGCGGAAACGGCTGGGACGCAGGAAGACGAGGCTCGCAAGCACCATAAGTTTCGCCGTCGCCGGCTTTTCCGCATCGGCATTCAATCCAAGCTCCTGCTGACGCTGCTGCTCTGCAGCATCCTGTCGATCGGGGTGATCGGCTTCATCGGGGCGTCGTCGGGGCGCAACGCCTTGCGCCAGGTCGAATCCGAGCGACTCATCGAGTTGCGCGAGTCGCAGACGCGGCAGGTGCAGTCGCTGTTCCGGGAGGTGACGAATTCGCTGATCGTCTATAGCGGCGGGTTCTCCATCGTCGAGGGCGCGGCGGCGTTCACCGAGGGTTTCGCGCAGTTGTCCAACGCGACGATCACACCGGCCCAGCAGCAGGCGCTCGTCACGTACTACGACGAAAACATGATCCAACCGATCAGGCGGATCACCGGCGACGAGCTCGATCGCAACGCGATCTTCCCGAGTTCCAATGCGCAGAAGTATCTTCAGGCGCACTACACCGCGCCGTACCCGTTGGTCTCGGAGGCGCGAAAGGTCGACGACGCCGGCGACGGCAGCGCCTGGTCGGCGGCCAACGCCCGCTACGGCTTCTACATGCGCAACATCGTCACGCATTTCGAGTTCCCGGACGCGCTGTTGCTGGATATGCAGGGCAACGTCGTGTACTCGGTGAACAAGGGCCCGGACCTCGGCACCAACATCCTCACCGGCCCCTACCGGGAATCGAATCTGCGGGACGCATATCAAAAAGCGCTGCGCTCCAACGACATCAACTTCGTCTGGATCACCGACTTCCAGCAATACCAGCCACAGCTGGACGCCCCAACGGCGTGGGCGGTGTCCCCGGTCGGGATGAACGGCAAGATCGACGGCGTCATGGCCCTGCCGCTGCCGATCTCGAAGATCAACCGGATCATGACCGCCGACAAGCGTTGGGAGGCCGCCGGCATGGGGCCGGCAACGGAGACCTACCTCGCCGGCCCCGACGGCCTGATGCGTTCCGACTCAAGGCTTTTCCTGGAGGACCCGGCCGAGTACCGGCGCGAGGCCGTGGCGGCGGGCACCCCGCCCGACGTCGTGGACGAAGCGATCCGCCTGGGCGGGACCACGCTGGTGCAGCCGGTCCAAACCGCGGGTCTTCGTGCGGCCCAACGCGGGCAGTCCGGGGTCATCAGCGCCACCGACTACCAGGGCAACCGGGAACTGGAGGCCTACGCACCGCTGACGGTGCCGAACTCCGATCTGCACTGGTCGATCCTGGCGACGCGGGACAACTCGGACGCGTTCGCGCGCCTGGGCAGGTTCAGCAGGACGCTGGTGCTGGCGGTGGCGATCATGATCTTCGCCATCTGCGTCGCGTCCATGGTGTTGGCCCAGCTCATGCTGCGGCCGATCCGCCGCCTGCAGGCCGGCACCCAGAAGATCACCTCCGGGGATTACGAGGTCAGCATCCCGGTGACCACGCGGGACGAAATCGGGGACCTGACTGGGGCTTTCAACGAGATGAGCCGCAATCTCGCCATCAAGGAGGAATTGCTCAACGAACAGCGCCGGGAGAACGATCGCCTGTTGCTTGCGCTGATGCCCGAGCCCGTCGTCCAGCGGTATCGCGAAGGCCAGGAGACCATCGCGCAGGAACACCAGGACGTGGCGATCATCTTCGCCGAAATCGTCGGGCTCGACGAGATCTCCGGGGATGTGCCGGGAGACGAATTGGTCGGCATCGTCGACGAACTGTTCCGGCAGTTCGATTCGGCGGCCGAATCCCTTGGCGTCGAGCGGATCCGCACCTTCCACAACGGCTACCTCGCCAGCTGCGGGGTGGTGACGCCGCGGCTGGACAGCATCCACCGCAGCGTCGACTTCGCCGTGGAGATGCGCCAGATCATCGAGCGGTTCAACAGCCAAACGGGTCACGAGTTGCGCCTTCGGGTGGGCATCAACACCGGTAACGTCATCAGCGGACTGGTCGGCCGATCCGGACTGGTCTACGACATGTGGGGCGCCGCGGTGAGCCTGGCCTATCAGATGCAGAGTGGCTCAAGCCAATCTGGCATCTACGTCACGTCGCAGGTGTACGAGGCGATGCGTGACGTGCGGCAGTTCGCGCCGGCCGGCACCATATCGGTCGGTGGAACCGACCAGCCGATCTACCGGCTGTCGGAGCGATAATGAACCTCTTCGGCTCATCGTGGTTCTACTGGGCCATCGGCGTCGCGATCGGATTTCCGGTCGCGTTGATCCTGCTGACCGAGTTGCACCGCACGCTGGTCCGCCGCCACAGCCACCTCGCCAGGCAGGTGAGCCTGCTGCGCAACTACCTGCTGCCGCTCGGCGCGCTGTTGCTGCTGCTCGTCAAGGCTTCGCAGGTGCCGGCCGGCCAGGGCTCGGTGCGGATCCTGACCACGGTGTTCGGCCTGCTGGTGCTGGTGCTGGTGCTGTCGGCGCTGAACGCGACCGTGTTCGAGGGTGCGCCCGACGACAGTTGGCGCAAGCGACTGCCGGCCATCTTCCTCGACGTCGCCCGTTTCGGGGTCATCGGTGTGGGGCTGACGCTGATGCTGTCGGTCATCTGGGGTGTCCGGATCGCCGGTTTGTTCACCGCGCTGGGCGTCACGTCGGTGGTCATCGGCCTGATGCTGCAGAACTCCGTCGGGCAGATCGTGTCCGGCTTGTTCATGCTGTTCGAGCAGCCGTTCCGCATCGACGACTGGTTGGACACCGGCACGGTGCGCGGGCGCGTCGTCGAAGTCAACTGGCGGGCCGTGCACATCGACACCGGCAACGGCATCCGCATCATGCCCAACTCGATGCTGGCCAGCACCTCGTTCACCAACCTCAGTCGGCCCTCGCGCGCGTACGACTGCGCGATCACAACGAAGTTCGCGCCCGGCGATTCGCCGGACAAGGTGTGCGCGATGTTGACCCGGGTCGCCGGCGCGCTACCGGCCCGCAGACCCGAAGTGCCGCCGAGCACCGTGGCCCTCGGCAGCGCCCAATACCGCACGACGATCCGGCTGGTGTCGCCCGCCGACGCCGAGGCGACCGAGGCCACCTTCCTGCGCTGGGTCTGGTACGCCGCGCGCCGGGCGCGCCTGCGCCTGGACGGCACCGAGGACAACTTCTCCACCAAGCGACGGGTGGAGAAGGCGTTGCGCACGGTGGTGGCGCCGGCGTTGCGGCTGAGCCACATCGATCAGCAGTCGCTGGTGCCGTACGCGAAACTCGTCCGCTACGGTGCCGACGAGATCCTCGAGTACGCCGGGCAGGTGTCGTCGGGAATGACCTTTCTGGTGGCCGGCCGGGTGCGGCTGACCGCGAGGACCGAAGACGGGTCGATGGTTCCGGTCACCATCCTGGACGAGGGGTCGTTCCTCGGCCTGACCGCGCTGACCCGCCAGCCCAACCTCGCCGGCGCTTACGCGCTGGACGAGGTGACCGCCCTGCAGATCGATCGGGAGCACCTGGAGCATCTGGTGATGCGAAAACCGTTGCTGCTTCAAGACTTAGGCCGGCTGATCGACGAGCGGCAAGCCAAGGTGCGTCAGGTCAGTGGGCGTGAGCGGCTCGGGCCGGCCCGCCCCGAGGCGCAGGATTCCGCCAAGCCGCTGCGCTGAGGAGAACGCGGGTGCCGCGTCCGGCCCCGGCGTTACGCGCCGAGCGCATGCCGTAAATACCCGGGCCGCCGCACCTGGCCGGTTGTGGCCCGATACCCTGGTTCAATGAGTCTGCAAGCACCATCGCTGCCTGACTTGCGCCGGGAGGTCCACAACGCCGCGCGGCGTGCCCGGGTCGCCTCCCGCGTCCTCGCGTTGTTGCCGACGGTCGCCAAGGACCAGGCGCTGCGGTCCGCGGCCGACGCGATTGCCGCCCACACCGACTTGATCCTGTCGGCCAACGCCGAGGATCTCAGCGCCGCCGAAGCCGCGGGCACACCGACCGCGATGCTCGACCGGTTGGCGCTGGACGCCAAGCGGGTCGAGGGAATCGCCGCCGGGCTGCGGCAGGTCGCCGGTCTGCCCGACCCGGTCGGGGAGGTGCTGCGCGGCTACACCTTGCCCAACGGTTTGCATCTGCGGCAGCAGCGCGTGCCGCTCGGCGTCGTGGGCATGATCTACGAAGGCCGGCCCAACGTCACCGTCGACGCCTTCGGCCTGGCGCTCAAGTCCGGAAACGCGGTGTTGTTGCGCGGGAGTTCGTCGGCGGCCCGGTCGAACCAGGCGCTGGTCCAGGTGCTGCGCGCCTCGCTGGTCAGCGAGGACCTGCCCGCCGATGCGGTGCAATTGCTTTCGGCCGAGGACCGCGCCACGGTGACACACTTGATCCAGGCCCGCGGTTTGGTCGACGTGGTGATCCCGCGTGGGGGAGCGAGCCTGATCAACGCGGTGGTCCGCGACGCGCAGGTGCCCACCATCGAGACCGGGGTCGGCAACTGCCACGTGTACGTGCACGAAGGGGCCGATCTGGAGCTCGCGGAGCGAATCCTGCTGAATTCCAAGACCCGTCGGCCCAGCGTCTGCAACGCCGCCGAGACGCTGTTGGTCGACGCCGCGATCGCCAAGAAGGCGCTGCCTCAGCTGCTCAGCGCCCTGCAGGACGCCGGAGTGACCGTGCACGGCGGGATTTCGGCGGACGCCGCGGAGGACGACCTGCGCCGCGAGTATCTGTCGATGGACATCGCGGTCGCGGTGGTCGACGGCATCGACGCCGCGATCGCCCACATCAACGAGTACGGCACCGGGCACACCGAGGCCATCGTCACCAGCAATATGGCTGCGGCGCAACGGTTTAGCGACGGTGTGGACGCCGCCGCGGTGATGATCAACGCGTCGACGGCGTTCACCGACGGCGAGCAGTTCGGTTTCGGCGCCGAAATCGGCATCTCCACCCAGAAATTGCATGCGCGCGGTCCGATGGGGCTGCCGGAGCTGACCTCGACCAAGTGGATCGCGTGGGGTGACGGGCAAGTCCGCCCCGCCTGACTTCCGTGTTTTAGGAGAACTGAGATAGTGAGCGTGCCCGCCCGGCCCAAGCCGTTGTTCGCCGACATCGACGACGTATCGCGGCGGTTGGCCGAGACCGGTTATCTGCCGGACACCGCCACCGCGACCGCGGTGTTCCTGGCCGACCGGCTGGGCAAGCCGTTGCTGGTGGAGGGCCCGGCCGGCGTCGGCAAGACGGAGCTGGCCCGCGCCGTCGCCCAGGCCACCGACTCCGGACTGGTCCGCCTGCAGTGCTACGAGGGGGTCGACGAGGCGCGCGCGTTGTACGAGTGGAACCACGCCAAGCAGATCCTGCGCATCCAGGCCGGCTCCGGGGACTGGGACCAGACCAAGGACTGTCTCTTATACACATC